>JAMXLQ010000018.1 GCA_024280975.1 Methanosarcina sp. | reverse complement strand
CTTCTGAGTTTCTAAAGATTTTCTGAGGGCTTCTTCGCTCTTCTTTCTTCTAGTTACATCCAGCACAAGCCCTTGCAGGTAAGTCACTTCTCCGTCAGGATTACGCTGGATAAATGTCCTCTCATTTACCCAATGGAGGTCACCAGCTTTTGTAAAAATTCTATATTCTATACTGAAGTCAACTTCACCTCTCTGGATATGGTCTTTAAGTGAATCCTCAACTCTCTTCAGGTCATCAGGGTGAATAATATCTCCATACAGAATCCTACCTGAAATAAAGTCCTCAACTGTGTATCCAAACTGGACCACATTTTCAGAAACAAACTCTGAAGGCCATTTTTCTTCATTTTTCCAGAGGAATACTACTGCATGACTGTTATTCACAACTGTCCGGATAATTTCCTGCATCTCAAGGACAGAAAGTAAATCCACAATTCCTATTGCTGCAATAACCTTCCCATCCTCTGAGAAAATGGGAGAAACAGCCACATTCCTACCCAGATACGTCCCTTCTTTGGGAACTCCACGTATGGTTTTACCGGTCCTGAGCACCTCTTCGAGTACAGGGCCTGTATAATTTCTGTCAAGGATTTTACCTTTCTCCAGGCGAAGTCCCTTTCGCTTGAGGCTACGGATAGTGGTTGGAAGCCCAACAAGGGAATGCACGGCAGCCGCTATTGGCTCAAGTTCATCAGATCCTGAATCTTCAGATATCAAAGAAGTAATTTTTTCACCCCCAGAGAGATCCTGACAATTCTTGAAAGTAAAAGGCGGAAGAGCTTCACAAGAAGAGACTTAGAGCTGAACCCTTTATACTTCCTTTTTTCCTTATTTTAATACCTTTTTGACGGTTATATAATTATTCTTAATTATATAAATTAAGATTTTCCCTAAATTTCTAGATTTCAATTCCCTTTGAAACGGCTATTTTCTAATTTTCCATACTTGTTCTGAGTCCAAATTCCCTGGCAGGATGGCTTTCCAAACGGCGCCGAAAATCAACACTTACAGGTAATTATGATATACTTGAAGAGATCAATCAAGTATTATCTTTCGTGCAATATTTTCAGCTAGATCAATGATAATAGATCCGGGTCTCTTTTCGCAGGAGTTTTTGAGACCGAATAACATACTCGCATTATTTGGTAAAAATGGAAAGAAGTGTTCAAAGTTATGAAAATTCTGGTCATCATGGGAAGTCCGCAAAAAGGCAATACTTATCGTGCGACGAAGAAAATCGAAGAATTCATGCAATCTATGGGTAGTGTTGAGTTTGAATACCTCATGCTTAAAGACGCAAATTTATCGCAATGTCGTGGCTGTTTTGTCTGTTTTTTAAAAGGAGAGGAGTATTGCCCATGTAAAGATGATGCACCCCTTATCGAGCAAAAGATGCATGATGCTGATGGGGTGATCTTTGCTACACCTGTTTATGGTATGAATGTCTCGGCATTAATGAAACTATTCGTTGACCGTTTATCTTATATCTTCCACCGTCCCCGCTTTTTTGATAAAAAAGCCCTTCTTCTCTCTACTACGGGCGCACTAGGCCTTAAGGAAGTTCTCGATTATCTTAAATTGGTAGCTAGTATCTGGGGTTTTGAGGTATCTCATAGTGTAGGTATTGTAACTCCTCCAGTGCCAGTTCAAGGGAAGCAAGATCCGCAGAACGATCGGAAACTTAAGGAAGCTGCATTTGCATTCTATAACTCCTTACAGAAAAAACGCCACTCTCCGACACTTAAAGACACATTAGTTTTCCGCGCCCAGAAAGCGAGCTTTGGCGAGTTTGGCCAGAGTTCACCTGCTGATTATGCATACTGGAAAGAAAAAGGCTGGCTAAGTCCGGAAACAAAGTACTATGTGAATGTACCGGTAAACCCTGTTTACAATGCTCTGGGCTGGATCTCTGAACAGATATTAAGAAGAAAAATACGAAAGGAAATGCTGAAGTAAGAACCCTAATTTGAAAGAAACATACATTTTATAATGTATAAATGGGCTTCAGGCTTCTGTTTTCTTCATAAAATTCAAATTTATCTCTTGTGTTTATTGATTTTTGACATCGCTCATTTTATTTAAAAGTAATATGCCAATGCAGTGTGTTTTATGTAATAAAATACTGTATTAATTTGCAGAATCTGTCAAATTAGGGATAAGAAAATAATCGTTTTTTAAATCAGCCGTCAATTTTAGCGGAACGCATTAAAATTAGATTTTTGTATAGGCTCTTAATTACTCGATATGATAACACGCATAACTTTTTACAACATTCCATTATTGACTTTTCAGATAGGCTATAAACACATTTAACTTGAGACTTCTTTTTTGGCTAAACCCGTACTAGCATAGTTTAAGACAATACATCCGTAGCGTTAAACAGTTAAATATTTAAATCCCAATAATTTTGACAAGACTATTCTTGATTCCAAATAAATATCTTTTTATTAAAGAAAGTTCACGGTCGTTGAAACCTCCCAATAAAAACATTGCAGATAGATAGACAAACAAACCCACTCCTGCCGCCTCGAAAAGCTGATGGATGTTTAAGATATCTAAATGGGAAATAAAGAGATACATAGCCACAGAGGATAGAACGCTTTTTGTAATATCATAAAAATGGAATTCGTGCTTAAAATATTTTAGAGACATACGAATGCAGAGAATAGCCATAAGGAAGTATGAGAGTAGAGTTGAAATAGCAGCTCCGACAATACCTACCGAAGGTATAATGAGGAAGTTGATCAATAAGTTCAAAACTGCCGCGGCAACATTGATATAAGTTTGTGCTTTTGTTTTTTTTACAATAAATAGTGTGTTGATAAAAATTTGAACAACTCCTGCTAAAAGGCCAGAAAAAGCTATAATAGGGATTACAGACCAACCTGAAAAAAAATCCTCAGTTGTAAAGATTCCAAGCAAAGGCTTTGCAAGAGCTGAAAGCCCAAAAACAGCAGGAATAGAAATAAAAAGGAAATACCTCAAAGAATAAGACATATAAATTGTTAATTCGTCAATTTTGTTTTCGTCAAACAGTTTTGCAAGTTCTGGAAGAAGAATAAGCTGAAGAGGACTTACAAAAAGCTGTATAAGACTACCTATAGAACAGGCTGCTGAATATACACCCACGCTTGTTAAACCAAGAAAGTAGGTAACCAAATATCTATCACTTGATTCCGTAACCCATCTAATAAGAGCATTGGGGGTAAGAGGTAGGGAAAATTCTAGGTACTCTTTTATATAAACAAATCGAGGGATAACAAATCCAATCTGTGATAAGATAGTCATAAAAGCGATTAAAACAATGACGCTCTGTACCAGTAATGTGGCTGCTATCACACCAAGAAGCCCGTATCCCATTTTGAGAAGAACAAGAATAAAAAATAGTTTTCCGAACGCTTCAAAAAGGGTAAAGTAAGAGAATTTCTTAATCTGCCTAAACACTCTGAAATAAAAAAGTGATACAGGCTCTATTACACTCAAGAGAATCAAAAGAGAGCCTGCCTGGATGAAGTAGGTTGCTCCGGGGTCTTTGAAACCTAATATTGCAAGAGGTTTTGCAAATATATACAATAAAAATGAAGCAAGAAAGCCGGATCCAGTTACAAAAAAGAGAATTGAATACACCGTTTCCCTTATTTTTTTAATATCCGTTTCAGAAGATAAAAATCTGATAAGACCCATTGAAAGCCCCATAAGTGCAAAGGGAGAAATGAGGGATACAGTGGTATTTATCTGGGCCCAGAGACCGTAATAATATGTTCCAAGGCTTTTTGTGATTATAGGAAGTAGAAAAAAAGTACCCAGACTTGTAAGTACCTGAACTATCCCGATAAAGCCAATATCTCTTGCAAACTTTTGATATGCCATCAACTAACCTTGAAAACAATTTTGTTTTTAAGAATTATGATTGAAAACTTATGAAAATAATTTTACGAAAATTATTCTTAAGATTTAATCCAAAAAAGTATCAACTTGGTATTTAAATCCTTTTGAAAATCCAGCAGTTTCTAATATATTTAAGTTTCAAAATCCATCACTCTTTATAACTCTAATTTGACAGACTCCATTGAGCGCGTGATAAAATTTGAATTTTAAATGGGAAATCTATTATATTCAAACTGAAGAAAGTACAAAAAATAAAGTCCCAAAGTAAGAAGAATGCCGCTAGATATTCAAGTAGCTCTTACAGTTCTTAGAAAATACAAAAATTTTTTAATGATGATAAGTCCAATTGTCTAAATTTGAGAGGAACTTGTCTTCAAGAAACTTACCTTAGAGGGGCTCATGTTGAAGAAGCTAACCTTAGAACTTTTCCACAAAGTCAACAATGGAAGTTGAAAAGTTATAGCAGATAACCACTTTTCGGATACGCTCTTATACAGGTATTTTATAACAGCCCAATATATATTAGCAGGCAAAAAGCAGCACCAATTAACTGAGGGCCAATGGAATAAGTGAAATTCCAGGTAAAGAGAAAATTAAAAAAGAGGAAGGTTTACACTTTTCCTATCGGACATTCTGGCGTGGACTAAAAATCAGATTTTAACAGATATCAAGAAACATAAGATCCATGATTCTGGTTAACCATAAGTACTGATAACTATCTTCTTCCCTCAACTGAGCCGTACTGGATTTGAGGGGATCTCATCCTTTTCGACCACAACCGCCGTGCCATACGCAAGCAACTCAGTCATTGTCTGGCCAATCTCTGAAGAATCGAACTCGACACTTACTACCGCGTTGGCCCCAAGAGCTTTTGCATGTTCTTTTAATCGGTCAAGTGCCTGTTCGCGGGACTGGTTCAAGAGTTCCGTATATTCGTGAATCTCCCCGCCGACAATTGACCTGAGGCCGGCGGTTATGTTTCGCCCGAGTCCACGGCTTCGCACGATTAGGCCCCACGTAAATCCAATGGTTTTTATGATTTTATAACCTGGCAAGTACGGTGTACTGACAATAATGATATCGTTAGTCATGGCATCCCCAATGTATTGTTCAAACTAGGACTTCTATAAAGACTAATTCGTCTTTTTTAACTAATACTATTGATAATATCTTTATATTTAATATGTTGGCATATTGGATATAAAGACCCCATTATACTTAGAGAGCTAGTTATTAGTATAACATTTGTGCAGAATACTTTGATATACCGATGCAGCCGGAGAACAGATATCTTGCTGAGCTTTGCAGAAACATAGACAGGCCGTTTTCGCATGGTGACATACTCTCTACCTGCGGTTGCAACAGGACTCTCAGCTCTGGATTCAAGATCCTGCGGCTAAGCAAGTAGCGGATTATATGGAAAAATGTGATTCTTCGAGAAAATGGAAGAGAAGACAAAAGAATTCGTAAAACAGTATAGACAAAGAATAATATAGTCCTGAGCGGATTCGAACCGCTGTCCCGGGCTCCAAAGGCCCGAAGGATTGACCACTACCCTACAGGACTGCATGTTAAAGCTTTTACTTATAGATTAATTCTGGTACTTAATTTTTGTGCCAGATTGGAACTATTTTGTGTTTATTTTCCAGCTAGATTCCCTTTCTCTCTATATTCTGCTTTTTACTTATTTTTTCCGTTAAGACCTTTTTATCTTTATATTTCTGCATACAGTCCTTTTTTGGCTTTGAAATATTTTTCACGGGACTATTTTTCGCTAGCAGGCAATATTTCAGATAATTAATTTAAAATAATTTATTTCATTATTATATAGTGAAACTGGAAGAGAAAAGGTATGATTGAATAGCGAAGTAGCGGATTGTGACAGAATTGCCCGGGAGCTGGCGGTTCTTGCTTCAGGAGATGTTAGATGGGAGCATACTCCGGAAGCGGCTGTATTGGGGGATACAGCAAACGGACTAAACCGTTCTCGGGCTTCTTTTCACTTCTTTAGAGTGTTTTTAGCAATGTTCCAAACAACTTATTATTTTAACCTGCCTTTTTGTTTTCTTTTAAGCTGTAACTGCCTTTTAAGCTGCAACTTCTCATTACCCTTTAGTTTCTTTTTACTTTTATTTGTTATCTTACTGCTCGTTTCATTACATGCTATCTCTCCTGCTGCTATTCCCAATAACAAGGATTTATTTTGTTCTATGTTTTCGCTTAGTGGTTTCAAAATCTTTTCTTGAGTAGTACTTTTTATTTCTTTCCCAAGTCTCTGTTAAGAGCTTGATGGGTTGAAAATCTCCTCGAAGATTTTTACTGGAAGATTTAGCTAGATAGTAGGATGCAGATTAACCTATGATCAAACCTTTTAGGTACTGTATTCCTTTTCAAAAGGCATATTAATCCTTGATTAACGCTAAAAACTCATTTAATATGCAATTATACTTTGATTTTAAAACTTATTATGCGAAGGTATTTTTTGTTCGAAACTAATTTTTGATATAATTAATTTAAAATAATTACAGGGATAATTATAGGTTGTACTTGGGAGAGAACAGAACGAGTGAGTAATGGGTATGAACAGTAAGTAAAGAATTGCCCGGAAGCTTTTGATCCTGTTCTGGATTGTATGCTTGGGGGAGCATATTTTCAGATAGACGTATCGGGGGCTACGATAAAAGGAATAGAAAGCTTCTGGGCTTTCCTACTGCTCCTTTAATGAGCTTTTTTCATTTTCTCTATAATTCTATTAAACCATTTTAAGTATTTTTCATAAGGTCTGTCTGCTAACAGAACTTGGAGCTTCTTTTTCAATCAGAAAAATGTATATTTCCGAAAGAAAGCTGCAAGTATTAGTAAAATGTGATTTTAGAAAACCCCTGAGACAGTTCTTTCCCCAGGAATTTTTCCACTTCCTTTTTTAGGTTTTCAATAGCTTCTTCAATAGTGTTTCCCTTACAAATTATATCAGCTTCAGGGCAGATTGAGATATAGAAATATTCTTCCTGACAGATGGTTGCAGAAAAAGGAAACCAGATTTTCATACCTAAAAATATATGTCAGTTTACTTTTAAGGATTTCCTATGTTTAAGGCTCTTAAAACTGTTTTTTTTGGGATAATCTTTCTAGGAGCGCAGGAATTTTATACTTAAGCTAGAATCACATTCTAAATATATATCGTTAAGTTAGTGGGTTCTATGACAACAGAGATGATACTGTCTTCTCCGACATCTTTACCTGACCTTTCAGTGCTTATTCTCCTGGGCGTCTTTGTGCTTACCGCTCTTAGACAGATCGGATCTTTAAAGTTGAAGATCTGGCAGATTATGACCTTCGGAGCAATACTTGTACTATTACTTGGCGAGATTTCGCCTCAGGAAGCTCTTGCGGCAATTAATATAGACGTGCTCATCTTTCTATTCGGGGCTTTTTGTGTAGGAGAGGCACTTAACAGGAGCGGGTATCTTGCCTGGCTTGGGAACCGGATAGTTTCCAGGGCGAAGGATACAGATCAGCTTGTTTTGCTTGTACTCTTTTCCACAGGGATTCTTTCTGCAATCCTTATGAACGATACTCTGGCTATCATGGGTACTCCACTTGTTCTGGGTTTTTCCAGGAAATACAATATCTCTCCCAAACTCATGCTCTTTTCCCTGGCATTCGGAGTAACTACAGGAAGTGTCATGAGCCCTATAGGAAACCCGCAAAACCTCCTCATAGCAATCAGTGGAAACCTGGATACTCCTTTTGTAACATTTTTGCATTCACTCGCCCTGCCAACCCTTATATGCCTTTTAGTTGCTTATGCGGTGCTAAAACTCTTTTTCCGGGAGGAATTCGGAAAATCAACCCTGATCCATTCCGAAGAGGTCGTTACCGACCCTGAGCTTGCCAATGCCTCAAAAATGGCTCTTTTCCTTCTACTGATTCTCATAGCCTGTAAGATTTTCCTGGTGGAATTTTTTCCTGCCTGGGACTTCAACCTGAGCTGGATTGCTCTTTTCTCTGCGGTGCCTGTCCTGCTCAGTAGAAGGCGCGTTGAGATCCTGAAAAATATTGACTGGTCAACTCTGGTTTTTTTCGTTTCAATGTTTGTGCTAATGCAGAGCGTGTGGATCTCCGGAACTTGCCAAGAATTGCTTGCCAGGATGTCTCCGCAATTAGGCTCTGTATCAATGATCCTTGCGCTCAGTATTGGAATTAGTCAATTTATTTCTAATGTTCCCTTCGTTGCGCTCTATCTGCCTGCCATAGGTAGT
>JAMXLQ010000017.1 GCA_024280975.1 Methanosarcina sp. | reverse complement strand
TATGACCTGAGCTTCCCAAGCTTAGAACCCGGGTTCGAATCCCGGCAGTCGCATCGAGAAAAATCGCTTAAATTAAGTCTTTTTTTAAATTATGTTTCTTTGATTTAAGTTTTTTAAACTCAAAATTACGTCAAATTTGTATTTTTTTAAACTAAATTTTTTTAAAAATCTATGTTTTGAGTATTGTGTTATTTTATCACAGTCTTTATAAATATTTTGAAAAGCTTTATGGCTTCGATCTCCAAATAATTAAAAAAAATAGACTTTCAAATCAACATTGATTAATGAGTTTCTCATAAAAATTAAAAGTGGGCACGGAAAAACACGAATTGAAACTATCTGTGTTCATATGTGTTTATCCGTGTTTTATTGAGAAGATACTATGTATCGACACGCTGATGCTTATTTGTGTTCTACAAGAGGTAGGTAGTCAGAATAGGTGCTGTGTGCTATCTTTTTATATGCAGAGTCCGCAATGCCATCCCAATCTTTATCTACTGCGGTTTGGGAAAATCCGGTACCATCAGGTTTCCCCCAGAAGTTACCTCCTATATACGATCCGCCTACAATGTTAGTACCTGGGGTTTTCGTAATGTTATAGGAATTTCCTTTACCGTTTTTAATGGTCATATTGGTATTATTGAAATAATTGTTGAAAATGAGGTTTTCATCGCTTCTGGGACATATGTAGAAACCATAAATACTATTATTTTGAACAGTATTGCTTGAGAGTGTGTTACCGTCAGAGTTCCCTAAATAGATTCCTCTACTATTGTCAGAAGCCGTATTTCCTGAGAGGTTATTGTATTTTGAACTTTGAAGAGCAATTCCGTACTCTCCATTATTCGTAACTGTATTGTTTGAGACTATGTTTCCCCTGGAATACAGGGTATAGATTCCAAATCCGTTATTCAAAAGTGTGTTGTTATCAATTGTACAGTTCTTACATGAAGACAGATAAATTCCTGAGTGTCTGGCGTCTGTAGCTCCAAGAATCTTAAATCCACTAATAGTCACATTGTCTGCTTTCAGGAATAACGCATTTGCATTCTGGTTTCCGGCTTGAATTATTGTATCATCAGGGTTTCCGGATTCCGACTTGATTGTGAGATTATCTGTAGTTATTTTGATGTTTTCGGTATAGGTCCCGGGGCTTACGATAATTACATCGCCTGGGGTTGAATTGTTCACAGCGCTTTGAATTGAATTTCCTGGCTGGACTGAAATCTCAGCCGCAGCTCCGATACTTGATATTGATGCTAAAACGAGAACAACTGCTAATAAAGTTGTTAATTTGCTTATTCTAAAGCCTCCGTTTATTTAGGAAAGTTCTGGTGGAACTTTATTTAATTAAATGGATATTTACATTTGATGAGCATGTCAATTCACATATGTAAACGTATTGCTTTGATCAAAAAAAATTTCTGTTTATTGAAAATTCTTTAATTCAATCTTCAAAATGAAGTCCCGAATGTAAAAATTAAAAAACCAATTAAGTTCTTAACTAGAGTAGTTTTCTTTTACATCTAGAAGTAGCGAAAAGGATTATCATCTTGAGATTAGAATGTGAGCGAATTTACAAAAGATCGCGGCTTCGCCAGAGAAGTCAACAAAAAAATAGATTTATGGGCTACTTGCCCAGGTATAAATTAGAATTTCTCCACATCTTTTCAAGTTAACTACATCGTCTACATGTAAATGTTTAAGCCCAAAAATTTCCAAAACTATAATTTTTTTATGAACCAAAATTATAATTTTTTCCTGAATATGCATTGATCTTGGAATTCCGTTACTAGTATCCCTGCTGACTGGTTGAGATACGCTCTGCCAATTTAAGCACATGAAAGCTCATCAAGTGAAATCTTTTTCCTGTAGCCCATGCCCTGGAATATTGCTACAAGGTCTCCTTTATCGTCAGTTATGTTTACAGTATATGTTGAGATTTTTGGGTTTATTGACGTTTCTTTTGCCTCGGCTGTGAGAGTTTTGCCTGTTGCGGCTTTTACAAAGGAAATATTTGCATTGATAGCAACAACAACAATACCATACGCATTTGATGCTGCAGCAAAAGTAAGATCTGCAAGGGTAAACAATGCGCCTCCCTGAACGGTTTTAAGGGCATTAAGGTGTTTTTCTTCGATATTCATAATGGTTTTTGCATACCCTGGAGAGACTTCTAGAAGTTCGATTCCTGAAATTGCAGCGAAATTATCGTTCTTAAAAAATTCTTTAATTTTTTCCATGTAATAACTCCGGTTATTGTCAGTAAACTCGTGTTCTATTCTTCATATTTTAATTAAAGTTATCCTCCCGAATGTAAACTTGCTCTTGAATCTTCCATTTTTCAGAGGCTAAATTCCTGTCGGGTCCCGAATTTAACCATCCAAATCTTTTTGATGGCTAAAAATAATCTTTTCTTAGATAGAATCTTGTAGAAAAGAATGCAGTATTCTGGAAGGTGGTCACCAGGAGGGCCACACAGGTTCTCGAAGGTCTATTCTTGCTTATGGTGGTGTTTTTTTCTTTCTGCCGGTCGAATTGACCTGCCAAAGGCATGGTTTTTCTTTGGACTTTATTTTATCTCGTTACTCTTCAACATGGTTATTATTCTCAAGTTCAATCTATATCTCATAAAGGCACGGAGCGAAATTTTCAGGGGCGAAATGAAGTGGTGGGATAAACTGTTTGCAGTTTTCTATATCATGTTCCTTTTCATAATGTTTACTGTTTGTGGGCTCGATGTGGAGAGGTTATATATTTCGAGCACCTGGATTGAGTTTCTGACGGTTGGCGTAATTTTTTTCGTTGTGGGCTGGGTATTTGTAATGTGGGCAATGGTCAAAAACAAGGTTTTCGAAACTACAGTCCGCATCCAAAAGGAGAGGAATCATAGAGTTGTTATCACAGGACCTTATGCTATTGCCCGGCATCCGGGCTATGCCGGCATGATACTGTTTTACGGTTGCACCCCGTTCATCATTGGCTCTCTTTACGGGCTGATTCCTGCACTTTTACTTGCTGTTGTTTTTGTTTTTCGCACATACTTCGAAGACAGGATGCTCTACGAAGAGTTTCCGGGATAGGGAATATACAAAAAGGTAAAGTATCGGCTTGTGCCGTTTATCTGGTGAGAATGAACCTCAAAGAATCAAAATATGCAAAAATGCGGTAGATATAGTCACGCCTGTAATTATTGCAATAAAAACCGATTTGTACCGCATTGATAGTTGTATTATTTAGCCTCGTAACTATAGTTCAAATGAAATATCAGCAAGGTTTACCTGGAAGCAAAAAATGAGACTACAGACAGTTTAAGGTAAGCATTAAATACGATTTTTCGTTATTGCCTTTGGGTATGCTACATCTGTTTATTACCTATGATAAGCCAATCCCAAAGACACTTTGATTCTCATGTAGGATAATTTCGTAACTATTTTCATGATCAAAAATTCTATTAATTATTCAGAATATAAAATTCATAGAGACGGTTTTGAGTTTTAGGATAAGTTCTATAAATATGTGACAGATAATTACTTTTAAAACTCTTCCTGATCCTTAAAACCAGACTGATCTGCATAGTTAATAGAGATTAATTATTTATAAGCTGGCCGTTTATTATTTAGCTAATTTATATTAAATTAATTTTTATTTAATTACTATATAATCGACCCAATGGTCGAGCTCGTATACGGGGGTAAAGAATGAAAATAAAACTAATCGTTTCTCTGCTAGCGTTGTGCCTGACGTTGTCTGTTGTGTCTGTGCAAGCGCAGACTGACACGGACATGGTTGGAAACATGAAGGACATGAGTGCAATCGTGGTCGGAAATGTAACTGAAACCATTACCTGCAACATGACCGGAAACGCGGCTATTGTTGGTATGGATAATGTAAGCGGAAAAATGGAGAACATGACCGGAGCCATGGGTGGAACCCGGATTGGAAACATGACCGAAAAGATGGGTAACATGACCAGACCCATGACGTTTAATGTGAGCGGGAAGGTAATCATAATCAAAGACATGGGCAATATGACCGAAAAAGCGCTTATAATCGGCAAAATGGATAATATGCCCGGAAAAGTGGTTATTTTCGGAAAAATGGATAAAATGGGAGTAATGGCCGAAAGAATGGGTAATATGCCTGCTGGAATGGCCGAAAACCTGCAGAACATGACTATAGTCACGGTTGGAAACATGACTGGAACCATGACATGCAATATGACCGGAATGGCCGGAAGAACGGAGAACATGACCGGAAGAATGGAGAACATGACCGGAATGGCCGGAAGAATGGAGAACATGTCTGGAAGAATGGAAAACATGACTGTGCTTATGGCTGGAAATATGACTGGAACCATAACATGTGATCTGACTAGAAAAATGATTATGGTCAGAAACATGGGTAGTATGGAAGAAGTGGCCGGAAAAATATGTAACATGACCGAAATGTCCGGAAGAATGGAGAATATGACCGGAGTGTCCGGAAGAATGGAGAATATGACCAGCCCCATGATATGTAACATGACCGGAGGCATGATTATACTTAAAGACATGGGTAATATGGCCTCAATGGTCGAAAAAATGGATAATATGACCGGAGCGGCCGAAAAAACGGATAATATAAGTGAAATGGACGGAAATACAGTTATACTTGAAGATATGGACATGAATAAAATGGCCGGAGAAATGGATAATATGACCAGAATGGCCGGAAAAATGGGCGTAACCGGAAAAATAGTTATAATCCGAAATATGGATGATATGATCCAAATAATAAATAAAAACGTTACATGCAACATTACTGGAAACACGACTATGATCAAGAAAACGGGGAACATGACCGAAAAAATGGGTAGTATGAGGTAACATTGATCAGTAAAATGTTCTTGTAACGACGCATGGATGAAGAGATATATTATATCGTTTGGTTAGAAAATTTGGCTCAGGGAGTAGAGACTGCAAAATATAATATTACAGCTCTTTACTCCTTTATTTTTTCCAGTTTTTATCCTGAAACTTATCCCAAAACCAGTTTCATTCCCAAATCCGTAAATTTTCATAACTATTTTTCATAATCAGGAACCCGATTGATTATTCGGGATTTAGAGAAGTAATTTTGAGTCTTGAGATCAACTCTTTATATATTTTCCACTTTCATCCCGTTGATATAAGGGTTCGGTGAGGAGTTTCAGTTGCTTATTTATCTTTTTGTCCTGATGCCGATCTCTTATCTATGAATACAGCTATTACAGTGACCGTCATCGCAAGTGCAAGTACTCTCATTATACTAAATCTGAAATCAGTGCCTATGGTATAATTCTAATTATAATTGCATTTATAACTTATATCGTTCTGTAGACTCCTGGAGAACCTATTGTAATGCTACGTCGGTTTGTAGGAGCACTCGCGTATTTGGCGATGTTCCTTGCGATAGTCTCATCCGGGTATATGGCGAAAATGAGGAAAATATCAGGAATTTCTTTTGTAAAAACTCACCACAATCTGGCTAGAATTGGAATCCTGTTAATCTTTATCCACCCAATAACTTTTGTTTTGGAGGGACAAGGCATTCAAATTTTTTCGCCAATTTCTCCGACAAACCTGTTCATTGAACTAGCAGGTCGTCCGGTTTTTTATCTGTTCATTCTAGTTGCTGGAATTGCAATATACGGGAAGATATACAAAAACTGGAGGAAAGTTCACTACCCCAGTTATCTGGCCTTTTTACTCGTTTCAATACACGCCCCGATCATAAATTGGGTAAAAAAGTTTATTTGAAGCTCCTTTGCCCGAACTTTCTTTACCTGCCCTCTGACCTCTGTCTTTTTTCACCTTATCCTTATCTAGAATTACTCCCCCAAAGTAAACTCTGCTATTCTTTGCCCAATTATAAACGATACAGACTTTCATTCTTAAAAAAGCAAATATATTCCGTTGTCGTCATCTTATTTTGGTGAAAACAGCCATTCTTGTTGTTTATCATATATTAGATTATTTTAATTATAAAATTAAATCTTGTTAACAAAATTGTCTTTCCTATCATTTCTTAGGCAAGCATTGGTATGATTTTCAGGTTGTTATCTAATTTAAAATTCATTTTTTTAATTTAATCTCTCGAATTGGCAGAAAATCCCGAATACTGGAGCAAACATGAAGGTTCTTTGGATTAGACATAAATTGGGTATTGAGGTAACTCTATTTTCTAAAAAGTATTACTGTTCGTAAGAATAAGACGTAAAATATAAAATTATTTAATATAAATTGTAAATAGTATATTATATGATATATTCTTTTAATTAACAATGGTTTCTAATTTATATTTCTATATCTATTATATTCTTTGAGTATAATCTCCTGTTGGTACGTACTATTTGTTGGGGCAACTTGAGATCAGTTTAATCGGTATGTTTTTTCAGCACACAAAGTGAGAATAAAATCTGCCAGTAATATATCTTCCAAAAATAATGTCGATAACTACGTGATAAAGTAATGTTTGATTGTGGATCTACCGACAAAACTGATTGAACTACCAACAGTTTAGTCGTATCAAATTGGAGGAGTGTATACAAATGGGAATACTTAAGAAGACAATGAGCGTTTTAGTGCTGGTCTTTTTCGTAGCATCACTGACAGCTGCGTCAGCCAGTGCAGGCTTCTGGAAAGAGAAATGCGACTGTGACTGCCACCACAAAGATAAATGTGACTGTGATTGGCACAAAGATAAATGTGACTGCCACAAACACAATTGCGACTGTGACTGCCACAAAGATAAATGCGACAACTGCGACAACTTTGACTTCGAATCCTTCTTCGGCGGTAGTTTCTTCGGAAATAGCTGCTTCTTCGGAGGAGAAGGCTGCAACTGGTTTGGCGGCTGGTGAAATTAACTAGACTTGCATGATATAAGTATAAAACAAATGATGACCCATTCGTAAAATCTTGCATTAGACTACAGGGATATAAATCCTTCAATCATTCAAATCTAAAGTCTCTATGGGGAGTATTCTTAATCGGAATTACGCGCTTAATTAGTAAAAAAGGCGTGAGCACATACCTCTACCGCATATATTATGAATTAGATAGTTTGAAGTTTCATGCGACTGGTTTTTTAGTTAAACTGCGTGATTTCCTCCCCTGTGCTGGGTGTCAGTCATCAAAGCGGATTTACGAATGAGTCTCATTCCATATTTCTCTTAAATTTTATATTCTGAAAAATGGGTTGAGTTTTTCAAAAACTTTCCTAATTCAGAGCGCAGGAAAGGCGATGAAAAATATGCCTGGAGGAGAAGTTCCGAATCCTGAAAAAGTTCCAGGAATATACTGTTCAACAGGCAAAGCTACCTGTCAGGACCTCAACTTTGATAGAGAATGCATCTGCGGTACGTGTGAGGTTTGGAAAGAGTATGGTCTTGAAGGAGTAAATCCAAATAACCATTTCTGCCAGCACGGCAGAACCACCTGATTTGCTTATTAAAGGTTATGAAATTCTAATTTAATTTGTTTCTATAACATAAAATTTTTATTTCTCAACTTTTTCTTTTGTTTTAGTTTTTTTCCACTTAGATGGCTTAATTCAAGCTGCAATAGTCCCTTAAGGCTACATTTGTATGTTTGCTCATTAACTAGCATATATTCTTTCTGTGATTGAAAACACTTTTATGCCCTAAAGCCGAAACCTTAAATAGGAAAACCAATTGGAGTATTAAGTTTGGGGGTAACAGAATATGGGAAGAGATGTACAAACCGAAGGGAAAGGCTCCGTAACACCTAGAGACAGGAATATAACCTTTCAGAGAGGCACGGACTTTGTGGTTCCTTATGTAGAAGAAAACATTAACAGATGTAGATGTCCGCAGTGTCCGGTTCAGGCTAATAGTCGATGTGCACAGAGTGAAGTTAAGGATTTAAGACAGGTATTAGAGAATGCGCCCGCAGGAGAGGTTCCAGATCCCGATAATGTTCCGGGGGTTTATTGCTCGGAAGGTACGGCCACATGTCAGGATCTTGACTTTGACAGACAATGCATCTGCGGTTCATGTGAGGTCTGGAAGGAATATGATCTCAAAGATGCAAACCCAAACAATCACTTTTGTCACCATGGTAGGGCAACCTGATCTTTCATTTACAGATTGTAGTATTTTTCTTTTTATTTACAATATAAGTTTTTACATTGTTCCAGGCTTCTTCAGAGTTATTTTACGTTTTTAAATTAAAATTCATTGTTTTTCAGATGAAGAGCCGTTATTTTCAGCTTAAGGATCTATTATTTTTCAGTACAAAATTCGTTTTTATCAACTTTCTACTCTTTTCTACTGACGAGCTTATTTTTACAGCTTCTTCAATTTATTTCTCTAAACTCAATTAACTTTTCTATTTAATTTTTCATTTACTTTCCTTAATTTCCGCTTGCTGTAAAGAACATTTCCTTAATTTATGAGAATTTGGATCCCCACCGAAAATACTATATCTTTTGATAAATATTGTTATTCAACAATCAAAAAAATTTTGGGGTTGGCAAGTATAGTCCTAATATTCAATGCTCGGGTTTATCTTAGGCTTTTTAAGATTCCAAAAGACTCAGATAACCTTATTTCAATTTATGGAGGAGCAAAATAAATGGTGTCCTCTTTACTGGCAAATGTTGACGTACTTCTAGGCTTTGCGATCTTAATTCTTACTATTTTCTATAGATTTCAAGTCCCTCCTGTACTGGGCTTTCTTGTAACCGGAATTTTGATCGGTCCGTACGGGCTTGGGATTCTCAATGGAGGGCAAAATGAACTGAACGCCGATCTCGGTGTAGTCTTTTTGCTCTTTACAATTGGAGTTGATCTCTCCTTAAAAGAGCTCTGGAAAATGAAAAAGGCTTTATTTATGGGTGGAACTCTCCAGATCCTCTTAACTACATTTCTTACCCTCATTGTTTGTTCATCTCTAGGTTTCAGCTCCGCTACCTCTGTCTTTCTCGGCTTCTTGATTTCGCTTAGCAGTACTGCAATAGTACTTAAGGTCCTCCAGGATAGAAATGAAGTTTATACGCAACACGGGAAAACCTCACTTGCAATTCTGATATTTCAGGATCTTGCTATTGTTCCCTTAATTCTCATTACCCCATTATTGGCTGGAGATTCTCTAAATTTTGAGGGTTCATTTTCAACCGTTTTTGTCAAAGGCTCACTAATCATTCTAGTTTTTATCCTGAGCGCCAAATTCCTGATTCCTTGGATATTCTACCAAGTGGGCAGGACAGGCAATAAAGAATTATTCCTTGTCAGTGTTGTTTTTATTTGCCTATCTACAGCTCTCTTTACCTCAAGTATTGGGCTGTCTCTCGCCCTCGGCGCCTTTTTAGCTGGGATTGTCATATCAGGTTCCCAGTACAGCCAGCAAGCAATGGGCAATATCGTGCCTTTGAGAGACATGTTCATGAGTTTCTTTTTTGTGTCCGTAGGGATGCTCCTGAACATTAATTATTTGCTTGACCATCTCCCCATCCTTATTCTTGCTTCGATTGCCCTAATTTTTGTAAAATCAATAGCAGGAGTAGCTATAACCTTTATTCTAGGTTACCCACTCCGTACAACTATATTGACAGGGCTTGCACTATCTCAGGTAGGAGAATTCTCTTTTGTTCTATCCAGATTGGGGGTGGAATATTCTCTCTTGACAGAAGATATTTACCAGGCATTTCTTGCAGTTTCTATCATTACTATGGGAGTTACGCCCTTTTTGATCAACGCTTCCTACAAGCCTGCAGATTTCCTTGTTACAAAAATTTCAGGTACTACCTATGGCATGAAACTTGTGCACGGATTGTATTCTGAACCCATTAAAGAAGAGGAACAGGCCGAGCCTGAGATGAAAGATCATTTAATAATTGTAGGCTTCGGCTTTTCCGGAAGAACAGTCTCTAAGGCTGCAAAAACCGCAGGCATTCCTTATATCATTGTGGACGCAAATCCTGAAATTGTTAGGCAGGAAAAGCAGAAAGGAGAAAATATTCACTACGGGGATGCAACGTTTAAGATTGTACTGGAACATGCAGGTGTCAAGGATGCAAGAGTTCTTATTATCGGGATCTCGGAAGCAGCTGCCACAGGAAAAATAGTTGAGACTGCAAAACAATTGAATCCGAATATCTGCATTATCGCAAAAGTACGGGATTTGCAGGAAATGAAACGTCTCAACTCCCTGGGTGCAGACGAAATTATTCCCGAGGAATACGAAACCTCAGTAGAGATTTTTGTCCGCCTGCTGGAAGAATATCTGGTTCCGAGAGAGGATATTGAAAAACTTGTAAATGATGTGCGGGCTAATGGTTACAGGATGCTTCGGAAGTTGTCCGTTAATACAAGTACTGATAGTGGGTTTAGTATAAAGGATGGACTTCCAGGTGTCGATATTCAGGTTCTTAAAGTGGGGCGTGGCTCAACCTTTGATGGAAAAACCCTAGCAGATCTGGATTTCAGGAAAACGCACGGAGTGACAGTACTCTCGATTCGCAGAGGCTCAGACCTCATCTACACCCCAGAGGGTAATTTTCTCCTTCAGGCAAAAGATGCCTGTATCCTTCTGGGAAAACCCGATGATCTTTGCAATATCAGAAGGTTCTTTGAAGGTGTTCACGGATAAGCATAACTTCCCCTATTAATTTTTTTAACTAAGTTCCTCTTATTTTATATAGTCTTCCTAATTAATTTTCATGTTTTCTGTGTATACAATACAAATATATTTCATGCAACCTGATTTTTTTCCATGCGTCAGATCATTCTCGCGTCTGCATCTCCAAGGCGAAAAGAATTGCTTAAACAATTTATAGGAGATAATTTCCTAGTCCATGCCAGTTCCTATGAAGAATCTCCTTACTCTGGCTTGTGTCCTGAAGAACTTCTTTTAAGGCATTCCGTTGAAAAAGCAAGAGATGTGGCTAAACATTTCGATTCCGGACTTGTAATTTCTGCTGATACCTCCGTGCTTTTTAACGGAAAACTTCTTGGAAAGCCCAAATTTCCCGAAAAGGCAGAAGAAATGCTGGAAATGTTAAGCGGACAGAGATTCAGTGTTATAACCGGGCTTACAGTTCTTGATCTTGATAGCGGGATCGAAATCAGTGAGCTGGAATCCACGACTATCTGGATGGACAAAATAAGCAAAGAATATATTTCGGCTTATGTCAGGACAGGAGAACCCCTTGATAAAGCAGGAGCTTTTGCTGTTCAGGGGAAAGGGGCAGCCTTTGTAAAAAGAATTGAAGGAGATTTTTATAATATTGTGGGCCTTCCTCTTTTCCGGTTGGGGAAAATCCTGCAAAGAACTGGAGTATCTATATTTGAGTAAGATTTATCCTGAAACCGTTGCGCCACAAACTTTGCGTCGTTTGATCAAAACCGTTGCGCCGGTTTATCACGCCGATAGAGTTTGGGGATAAGATCTTCAAATTTGAACGTTGCCATGTTTTCGCTCAAGCCTTTTTTGAAAAGGCTTGCGATCAAGCAGTTTTCTAAAAGGCTTGCGCCGAAAGTAATAAAGCATTTCTGACCAATTAGATAACAATAAATGATAACAATTGGATTCAAATAAAACTGAAATTGAGCTTGAATAAACCTAAAGAAATTAGTCTTGTTTAGTAAGTATTTTTGCTTTTTAAATTTCCAGAGGCGTTCCGGATGCTCCAGGTTTACAATACCCTTACAAGAAAGAAAGAGGTTTTCAAACCCTTAAAGGAAGGCAAAGTCTCGATTTATGCCTGCGGGCCTACAGTTTACAGTATGCCGCATATAGGTAATTATCGTACTTTCCTGATGGCAGATAATATTGTGAGAACGCTTGAGTACCTCGGGTATAAAGTAAAGCTTGTAATGAACATTACTGATATAGATGACAAAACTATCAGGGATTCAAAAGCAGCTGGAGTATCTCTTAAGGATTTCACGGATAAACATACGGCAGAATTCTTTAAAGGCCTTGATATGCTGAACATAAAAAGGGCTTCAGCTTACCCGAGGGCTACGGAAAATGTTGACGGCATGATTAAACTCACGCAAAAATTGATGGATAAGGGGTTAGCTTACGAAAAAGACGGTTCGGTTTATTATAGAATTTTAGGGTTTCCGGATTATGGCAAGCTTTCAAAGCTCGATTTTGATAATATTATAATTGGCGCGTCAGTAGACGTGGATGAATATGATAAAGACAACCCTCGCGATTTTGCTCTCCTGAAAGCTTCAATCCCTGAGGAAATCGAAAGGGGAATTTACTATGAGAGCCCGTGGGGAAAAATCCGTCCGGGCTGGCATATTGAATGTTCGGTAATGGCTATGAACAGCTTTGGGCCCACGCTGGATATGCATTTAGGAGGAGTGGACCTTATTTTCCCTCACCACGAAAACGAAATTGCGCAGTCAGAGGGAGCAACTGGAAAACCGTTTGCATGCAACTGGATTCACGGGGAACACCTGATAGTCGAAGGAGAGAAGATGAGCAAGTCCAAAGGAAATGTCTTCACACTGCCTGAGATTGTCGGGAAGTATGGTGGAGACGTTGTACGCTTTATGTTTCTCTCAGTTCACTATCGTAAAAAGCTGGACTATTCCGATGCCTTTGCGGAAAACGCTAAAAATAATTATTTAAAGCTTAAAGAAACGCTCGAGAACCTTGAGTTCGCAATGGAAAATGCAGAAGATACAACTTATCCTCAGGACAATGAAGTCATTAAAGTCCTTCCTGAACTTGAAATTCAGTTCAGAGAAGCTCTTGAAAATGATTTCAATGTTCCAAAAGCCATAACTGTTTTCAAAGAGCTTTCCCGTACATCTAACAAATATCTTGAATCAGGAAAAAATAGGCAGGTTCTCGAAAAACTTCATTCCCTTTACAGGCAGTTTTCGGATGTTCTGGGTCTTTTTGCGGAATCAGGAAAAAAGAAAATTCCTACAGAAGTAATAAAACTGGTTGAAGAGCGTGAAGCTGCCAGAAGAAGAAAAGATTGGTTAGTTTCGGATGCTCTCAGGGAAGAAATAAAATCCCTGGGCTATATTGTGCAGGATATGAAAGAAGGGCCGAATGTAAAAGAAGCCGAAGAAAGTTAATTAGACGTTTAAGGTACAAACTTCTCTAACTCAAATTATTAAAACGTCAATAATTATTTACCCAACTATTACTATTTTATTCACGTTAATCTTTTCTTATTCAGGGTTGCATTCTTTTTTCTGTGATGTGCGCCAGCGTCGCCTATAGAGAGCAAAGGAAGAAATAAATATAATCTGAGATAAATTTAAAGTGGTAGGTGGTATGAAGTCCAAACTTCTTGTTTTTTTACTGGCTATTTCGCTTTTTGCAAACGCTTACTTTGTTCTGTTTGAGGAACAGCCTTCCTTTGAGGAAGGACAGATTCAGGGAATGCAGACTCGCATAAATTCCCTTGAAACCGAAAATGAAAACCTTAAGGCGCAGGCAAATCAGAATAATGAATCGCTTCAGTCTTATGCTTCTCAGTTAAAGTCTTATCGTGAAAGGGTCTTTGAACTTGAAAACAGCTCTCAAACATGTCCTGCAGGAATTGAGGGATTCGCTACTCTTCAGGGACCTGCGGTTTTCCAAAAGGTAGTCACCGATCAGACAGATCCCTTTATCCAGCAATCCGTTTCTGAAAATGGTGCCCTCCTCGAGATCTCAGTTGAGATAAGGCCCGGAAAAGGCCGTGTGCTCGTTCAGACAACTCCTCTGATGGGTATGATCTTCCAGGATGCCGCAAACACTGCAGTTTTTGTGGCTGAAAACAAAACCGGGAAGCAACTGTCAAGCAGTGATATTATCTTCAGCATTACTGCTCCGGATAAAACGCCGGGTGTTGATGGTCCTAGCGCAGGGGCTCTCATGACGCTGCTTACAATTTCAGCCATTGATAATACCAGATTAAATGACAGCATAACTCTCACAGGTACGATTGACAATGAAGGTCATATCGGTCCGATAGGTGGAGTTATCGAAAAAGCGAAGGCAGCAAAAACTGGGGGTAAAACTCTTTTCCTCGTTCCGAGAGAAAACAGTGAGCTTGTTACATATAAGTACATAGAAAGAAAGTTTGGCGGTTTAACTGTTGTTGAAAGAGAACCAGAAACTGTAGACGCTAAAGAATATATCGAAAAGAATGTGGGAATCAGGATCGAATACGTTGATACGATTGATGATGTACTGAGATATGAGAAGTAAAATCGGAATATGGATTATTTTTGGGTCTGAGTTTTTCTGGGGATTTCTTTTCTTCCCAAAGCTGGCTTATGCCAGTACAAATTGACCTTTCATTTTTTGAGAACTTATCCTAACTTTGATAACTGGCTCTAACTGCAAAAGAGCTCTGTTATCGAATGTTAGTTAACCTCTAAGCTCTTTGACCATCTTGTAATATCTCAAGCTTTGCCCGTTTTTCACTGGAATTATGTCCTCCATTTGTGCCTCATAACCCAGGGCTTTGTAGAAGGGATATGCTACAAGCGAAGCATCCATATCTATTTTCCGGATTCCTTTCTCCACGGCTTTTTCTTCAAGTCCGTACATGATTCTCTTCCCAAACCTCATGTTTTGGTACATTGGCTTTACAAAAACTCTTTTGGCGTTTGAACCAAGAAGAGTGCCTGTCCCTATGAACTCTTCTTCGGTAGTCAGAATAAGGCAATGTCCTTCCAATATATCATTAACGATATTCGCCCGATTGTGATAATCTTTGAAGTAATCAATTGCTTCCTGTGGGTAAATACGAAAATAACAGGTGTCAATTGTCTCATTTATCAATTCTTTCAAAGGATCCGCGTCTTGAGATTCAGCTATTCTCATTATTATTTCTTTGGCCATCTTATTTCCATCTAATTTTAAATTTCGAAAACATCTTTTAATTACTTTTATGTAACTTAAATTTTTTTAATTGAACCTTTTTGAGCGATTACTTGGATTCTTTATAGTCTGGAAGTTTATAGTACGAAAAACCTAGAAGATTGAAACCGCCTATCTGCTTTAGATTAATTCGGCCAGGCTTAACCTGTTTCCACTATTTTTGTTTTTATGTCATCTATTTTATTTATATGGCGTAAAGTATATATCTATATGAGTTGAGATTAAAACCGTTTCAGGCTGCTGTCTGATATACATTTTTAGATTCTGAAAAACAACCTTTTATCGATTATGCCACCCGAAATCGCACCAATTATTGGAGAGCCTGCTCTGACTGTGACAAATACCGAAACTTCACTGGTAGTTGCCGACATCCACCTTGGAATCGAGTGGGATCTCTATAGGAGTGGGATTAATTTACTCAGCCAGATGGAAAGACGGCTAGACAGGATTCTTAGCTATATCCAGGCAAACTCCCCTGACAGAGTAATACTTCTTGGAGATGTAAAACATAATGTTCCTCAGGTCTCCTGGCAGGAGAAGGAAGAAATTCCTCGCTTCCTTGAAACCCTTGCAGAACATACACACGTGGATATTTTCCCCGGGAACCATGATGGAGGAATCGAACTTCTTTTCAACAGGCAAAAGGACATCAGGGTTCATTCCGCACGTGGTGCAGTTCTTGATGGGGTAGGATATTTTCACGGGCATACTTGGCCTGCGCCTGAAATACTGGCTGCATCTCATGTAGTTACTGCCCATAATCATCCCACTGTTCGTTTTACAGATGCCTTCGGCTACTCTATAGTTGAGCCCGCCTGGATCAAGACAAAATTCAATATAGATCTCCTTATGGGCCGTTTCGGAAACCTCAATTTTGAAAACCATCTTCATTGGGCTGATCCTGAACTTTTCATCATGCCAGCTTTTAATGAGCTGTGCGGGGGTGTACCATTCAATGAATCCACGCAAGAAGATCTTCTGGGTCCTATTTTTTCCTCAGGGGGAATTGAACTTGAGCGTGCAGAAATCTATCTGCTTGATGGAACAAGGCTAGGACTAATAAAAAATATCCGGAAATTGCAGCATACAAAAGTTAGAAATAAGACTTGGAGCAGGAGACGCAGGAATTCCGAAGGCTCTACATAAGACGACTATAGACAGAGGATTCACTCTAATTAAACCGTGAATTCGGCCCTAATTTGACAAAGAATTCAGCCCTAGTTAGACAGAAGATTAGGCTTCAGTTATAGAACGGTTTTGTTACGAATAGCTTTAGCTTGGGTTTGCAACAATCCTAAATTTATGAAAAACATTCTGTATCTAACTCTGACTTTTAATCTTCCAACCAAAAACGAAATATTCTTCAACTTCTTGTTGTAATTTCCTTTTTAAACCCATT
The DNA here is from genome assembly GCA_024280975.1 of Methanosarcina sp. GTDB lineage: Archaea > Halobacteriota > Methanosarcinia > Methanosarcinales > Methanosarcinaceae > Methanosarcina. Next base: position 895 of record JAMXLQ010000017.1, on the reverse strand, counting down.
TAATATCAACATTTACCGTAATCCAAATCTTTTTAAGTTTAATGCATATAACTATTGCAAATATTTGGATAACTTAAGGGACAATTGTATATCCCGTGCAATCAAAGAATTTAGGAACTATTAATATTATTTATATACTATTATATCATTAAAATTGTCGGGCGGATTGATCCCCTGTTTTTCCAAAGAACTGATTATGAAATCTGCTCTGTTTGGTATGATGAGGATTTGAACAGTCCTCATGTCTCGAAATGATATTTCCTCACTGGGAGAAACTATGGAATTTTAAAATTATCTTTTGTGGCCAGGAAGGGTGGAATGAAAGAAAAACTGAGAAACTCTGGTATCGATATTATTGGAAATGTGCCCTGGGGAACGCATTTCTGCCAGTTCTATCAGACAAAAGAAGATTTGATGGACATACTTGTCCCTTATTTTAAGGCAGGGCTTGAGAATAATGAACTTTGTCTCTGGGTTGCACCACAACCTCTGAAAGTAGAAGAGGCAAAAGAAGCCTTGAGAAGGCTTGTTCCTGATATTGATGTTTATCTGGAGAAAAAGCAAATCGAAATTATTCCTTATACCTATTGGTATGTAAAAGCAGGGATTTTCGATTTGGAGAGAGTTTTGAGTGGATGGATCGAAAAATTGGATCAGGCTCTAGCATGTGGCTATGAAGGGCTCAGGACGGCAGGAAACACCTCTTGGTTGAAAAAAGGGGATTGGGATGACTTTATTGATTATGAGAAAAAAATGGATGCCAATATCGGCAAACGGCAGATAATCTCTCTGTGCTCATATTTTCTTAATATGTGCAATGCAGCAGATATTATTGACATAGCCTTCAACCATCACTTTTCTTTGATCAAAAGGAAAGGAAAATGGGAGAGAATCG
>JAMXLQ010000016.1 GCA_024280975.1 Methanosarcina sp. | reverse complement strand
CAATAGAGAAAATTTGAGAGTATATACAGGCTCTTGATATCTTTATTCTACTGTCTCCAACTATTCATCTCTGTTCGAATCAGAGGCATGCATAAAATGGAGGTATCAGAAATTCCATTGTTTCACGAAGAACGGAATTATGCATTCAAACCGAAGAATACGAACAGCCAATAACTCATTTTGTGACGAGTATCGAGCAGCAAAAAGGAAGATTAAGTGCAAAAAATCATTTTTTTGGACTGATAAAGATACAAAAATTCATACTAACTTTAAAATTTACGACATCGATTGGATAAGAAAACTAGTGGGCAAATAACGGAGAACTGGAGTTTGTGGGGAACTGCTAATTATAAGTAAACTAATGGTAAATTCTATGATCTAAGAAAATAGCAAAAACTTCAATGTTATAGCTAGCTTTACTGTTTGCTTCGTGGAATGGTTATTATTACTTTTACTAGTCTTTATGTCTTTTTATCCATTTACTGTACTTCTTTGTTCAATCCATGTTTTTATCCAATTCTTATAGTTTCCTCTTCCTATTTTTGTAATCCCATTTCTTCTTGCCATTGTACTATTTCCTCTGGCTATTGATTTAAAGAAGTCTAAATTACCGAGAAGCTTCAAGTCATATTTATACACGGAATTCCAGGGCTGATGGAATGTCTCAATAAGGAGCTCTTCAAAATTTGAGATAGTTTGAGGATTGAACGTATGTTTTAATTGCTTTCTAGTTAAAATTTTCAATGGAACCCCAGAGTTAAAAAACCTATTCAATATATTAACAGTAATTAGCATACTCGTGAAAGAATTAGTGCCTAAATATTTGTCCTGGAAACCTATATCGAAAAAAACCGGAATGTATTTGTTCTGTAGAGTCAGTTGCAAGCTTATTTCTCTATTACGTTCATGCTCTTTCTGTTTTGATGATCTTTCTGGCGTTTGATATTCAAAATATTGATAAAGTATATTTCTTATTACATCGGCTCTACTCAAATTATACTTTTTTGCAAAGTAATCAATATGAGGAAGGATTGTGTTAAGATCATTATATTGCAAGATTATTAAAGAAGTATGCATTTATCCTCCTTTAATTGCACGTACTATGAAATGTCCTTTTTTGCTTGGATTTGAGAGCCGCTTTTCTGCTTGATTTTTCAGTAACTGACTCGTGATCATTAAACTTTTAAACTTAAAATCCAACTTAACTTTGTCACATTTTCTTTTCACGTCTACCGAGAAGTATAATTTTGCTACTATAAATCTGAGTTTAAGTTTCTGGTTTTACATGCCACTACAAAACATAGAAAAACTGGTTCTCTCTATGCAGACCCCTCATTCGTAAATCATGATTGAATCAAGCCTTGCAGTGCCTACCTTTGTCCAGTATCTACACACAGGACAGTATTGAGTTTCGTCGACTAAACTCACTTTCAGCATGGAATGACATTCTGGACAAATTTTTAGACTTTTCGTAAATAAACCTCCATGGTAAATGGATATTTTTCTGAATAGAACCTTAAATAACAGATTTCAGAGCTCTCTAGAAACCTTCATAATTCAGGCAATACTAGCAATTACAGTATTCCCAAATGTGCTACCAGATCGGGTTTCCTTCAGTTACTGTCTTTATGAAATTTGTGAGCTGCAGATGAGAAATACCTGCAGCCCATAAAGATCTGGTTGAAGGTACTGGAAACCTTTTGAGGAGTAGATAGAATAGATTCATTATATATTTTTTGGATATATCATAAATAGTGCTAACCTAAACTATAGAGATCTATATATAGTTATTCGATGTAGTTATTATATAAAAAAGAAAAGAAGTAATTAAAAAAATAAGTATATTTTTTATATAGAAATTTAGATTCTCTTAGTTGGGGAATATTTCTCTGAATGTTCTTTTATTGACTGACATACGTTCCAAACTAACCTGTAAGAAAACAGGAATTCATATCTTAGGAACTGAAGTGCAAAACGCGATTATGGGAAAGTCTGGAAGATATCAACTTATTGATATTTGCCACCAAAAAAGAAAAGAAGAGATTTGAGCTACTGACTCACTATAAAAGAAGTGACATGGGATAATTAAGAAAGTTTCTTCTGAGAGTATATTTTTTTGGTCTGTTCATAGGTTATGATCCCACGCTACTAATCAATGTATTCATCTCTTGTATATATATTTTTCTTCTTTCTATATAATTTCCAAATTAAGAATTTTTATTTTATCTCAAATATATATTTAGTTACTAGAATTTTATTTTCTGAGCAAAACATCTTTAAATCTCTTATAATTCTGCAGAGGCTGCCTCTGCAGATAATCTCAAGTTCTGGTTCTTCGTTTAAAAGTATTGTAGTCAGCAAGATAATGTCTGGAATTTAACCTATTATTCAGAATTTGTTCTGTCAAATTCTCTAAATCAGTTAAATAACGTCATCTGAAGCCATATTCAAGGTAAAAAACCTTTGAATCACTTGCAGGAGGAAATCAATTGTTTTTATGCATGAAATTGTACCGACCAAAGACAGCACTAAGGCCGATTTTTGAAGACTGCTTTTCCCTCGGCATAGAAGTATAAGACTCCTTGGTTTCCGCCGGAGAATATTTGACAGCCAGTACTCTCATTATACCCAGTACGAGCAGTAGCGCCGCCAAACTTAAAACAAATTCATACCCGAATTTTTGCGCATAAAGTCCAACAGCAACTTCACGCAGGACTATTAGAATTGTGGCATCTGTTATATCCGTAAGCTTAATCCGATCGTTCTCTTGGTAATCTACAAAGGCCTTGAAAAGGTCAATGACAATAAAAACTGTCAGTATACTTGTCACCATATGATTGAATCCACTTTCAAGGGACTCAAACAAAATAAACCGAATATCTAGTAAAGTTTTTACCATCCCCAAAATTAGTGCAAGTAGTAATATATAAAGAAAAATTGTACTTATTATGTCTGTGATTTTTTTAAACAATTTCATACTATTCATTGTTTCTCTCCTAATATTAACCATCACACCCATACTTTTCAAGTTATATGGAGTTTCTCTCATTATTCTGTATATTTATTCTATAAATATATTGTTCTATTTACATTAGTTTCATTCTTTACTTTTTGTTAGCATGAAACTTTTAGTTTCCCTGTTGTATAATTACTACCTCAGTGGAATTATTAATCGACCCATCTATCAACTTATCAAAACTCCTGAAAATATAATTTACTCATTATCTTTTTTAGTCCCAACAAAAACAGGATGTAAAGTCATTGCTAATTTTGTCTCATATTAAAAAAGAAAATTATATTGTCTATTCTGAGTTTTCAATTCCAGAATGAAGCTTTGTTAGGCTGCAGCATTATTCTTTTGTATACAGTTTATGGAGAACTAGCAAATGTATAAGCAAGTATATAATCTAAATATTTTAATAAATAGCTGGTACCACAAAATAAGGTTACATAGCTGTCTTTCCCAAATGTTAGATATGAGGTTACATATATACTATATGTGAAAGATTCAAATACAGCTGGCTTCTTTTTTAAAATTGGAATTTGTATTTTTTATAAGGTTTTAAAACCGATACTTAAAAAAGTTATTCTTAAATTGAGGTAATTCTATGGAGATTAAGGAAAAAGATACTTTACTAATTCTTTCGATGATAGGACTTCTGCTGCTGGGAAATGCTGGTTCTGCAGCAGCTGCACAATTCGATTCGAATAGCAATGATTTTACAAACTCTACTAACTACAAATTTCCTGTAACGTCGGAAGCTAAAATAAAGAACGTGATCGTCCTAATCCCTGATGGTTGTTCACAAAGTGTGGAAACTTTAGCTCGCTGGTATAGCGGAAAGCCTCTTGAGCTTGACAATATGGTGACTGGAACAGTGTCTACTTATAGCACTGACTCAGTCATTACTGACTCTTCTTCAGCTGCAACCGCATTTGCTGCGGGATACAAAACTACTAACGGTTTTGTAAGCGTCGGGCCAAGCAATAGTTCTGTGTTAAGTGCACTGGAAATCCCACCTGAGGAACTACAGTACAAACCATTTTCAACAGTGCTTGAAGCTTCAAAGCTCGAAGGCAAGGCTACGGGACTTGTAGCAACTTCTCGTGTCACCCATGCCACACCTGCAGCTTTTGCTGCTCACGTTGATAACAGAGATAATGAGACCGAAATCATGAAACAGATGGTTTATGAGAACATTGATGTGGTCTTTGGTGGCGGTTCCAGTTATCTCACACCTGTAGCTGAAGGAGGAGAAAGGACTGACGGAGAAAACCTGACAAAAGTACTTCTTGACAGAAACTATCAGTATGTTGATAGCAGAGATAAAATGATGAATCTGACCACTGGTAGAGTCTGGGGTCTTTTTGCCAGTAGCCATATGATGCCGGATATCGATCGTTCTTCACTTGCACCTGAACAGCCTTCTCTTGAAGAAATGACCAATAAGTCCATTGAATTGTTATCCCAAAACAAAAGTGGTTTCTTCTTAATGGTTGAAGGCAGTCAGGTTGACTGGGCAGATCACGCCAATGACCCTAACTATGCTATAACTGATTTTCTGGCTTTTGACAAGGCTGTTGAGGCTGCAGTTGATTTTGCTAAAAAAGATGGGCATACTCTAGTCCTGGTTTTCCCAGACCATAATACAGGCGGCATGACTGTTGGCAGCAACTCTGACTCCAATTATACTTCTACAACCGTAGAAGATGTCATTGCACCTCTCAAGGGTATGAAACTCAGTTCCACAGGTCTTAAAATAAAAATAGGGACTGATCTTTCATCGGAAAACATCAAAAAGCAGCTGAAAACATGGTGGGGTATTGATGCTACTGATGAAGATATAGCTGAAATTCTTAAGCTCTACGACAATGGAAAAGGCCTCTCACTCGACTATGCTATTAGCGAGGTAATCAGCCGTAATCATACAGTAATTGGCTGGACTACTCACGGGCATTCTGGGGATGATGTTCCTCTGTGGGCTTATGGTCCTGATCATCCTACAGGCCATATGGATAATACCGAAATTGCAGGATATATAGCTAAAGAACTCGGATTTGACCTTAACAAGACTAACTCGCATCTTTTTGTGGAAGTGGGAAAGATTTTCTCCAAAGATAACGGGGATGGTCACTTGGACAAAAATGAGTATTTGCTAAATATGACAGATTTCTCAAACCCTGTTCTGGACATTGGAAATGCTGAACTGCCAGTGAGCACGAATATTCTTATCAAGAATGGCGTAGCTCATGAGCTCGAAGGAATAGTTGTCTACGCTCCAGTAACTGGCAAGATCTATATTCCCGCTGGAGCACTTTCATTTATAAATGGAACAAAAATTGATGAAATTCGAAAAGCAGCCGAAGCTGCCTGAAAAGCGGTAAAAGATGCCTGAAAATATGAGTTAACTGAAAGGGATTACTTCCCTTTTTTCGTTTTTCATATGTCCATAAGTTGTTGAAAATATCTTCCTAGATATAAATTAGGGAAGTCCTGAAATAGGTCTTAGTTTAAAAACTGACATACTTCCCACGCAAACTGTGTAGAAGTTTTTTTTCTGGCTGTACGTTTACTGAAGATGGTACGGTCCAAGACCCGTCGAGGGGTGTCAGTGCTCCCTTTCCCTGCATCTCTTTCTGCAGAGAATTGACCGCTGCCTTTTGGCGTCAACGCTATATTAAAGGCGGCATTGACATCGGCATGGTCAACGTGTCCGCAGTGTGGACACTCAAATTGCTTGCTGTGTCGGTTACCTATATGTCCGCAGCGGCTGCACTTCTTGCTAGTCGCATGGGGATCGATATAAGCCACCTCTACTCCTTGCAGCCTGGCTTTGTATTCAATAAACTGCTGAAGCTGCTGAAATGACCAGCTGTTCAGGGAGTATTCACAGGACCATGATTGGTTTTCGGATATGCTTTTATTTTTGAGGAAATTTTTGTTAATTTCTTCACTTCTGTTTTTGTCTCTATTTTGTTCTCTTTTTTTGTTTTTATTTTTATTTTTCTTGTCTCTTCCTGCATCTCCAATCTTGCTGTTGAGTTTCCGGATTCCTTTAAGATTTTCTAGCTTGATCCCATATCCGTTATACAGAGCCACATCCACAATCTTTCGGCTAATTTTGTGGTTCAAGTCCTTTACAATATTTTTTTCCCTAATTTCTACAGTTTTTAGTTGTTTACTTTTGCCCATATTATAGAGCCGTTTTTTTATATTTTCGTATTTTTTATGCGTATGGTAGCGCATTTTTCCTAACTTCCAGATTTTACCGGATTCGGGATCTGCTACAACTGCAATATGTCCCTTAGTATTGCGATCAACTCCTATATAGTGCCCGGAACTTTTGAGTTCGTCATCCGGGAAGATAACTGCTACATAAGCATAGATACTATCGATTTCTATCTGGGAAATTTTTTTGAAGTTGCTGGAAAAACGATAGTTCAGCAGAAGTTTCAGACAGGGAATCATAAGGATTCGCTCCTTTCTGTCGACGCTGACCGCCCTCGAAGGAATGATCAATTTCACATTCTTTGTTGATCTAAAGTCCTTATTTCGGGAATATTTTTTGAGAATCTGGCCAGAAATAATTGACTTCAAGCCTATGTGCTTAACATCCCCAGGAGAAAGAGCTCTAGATACCGAAAAGGAATTCGGCGAAGACAGAGAATCGAGAGAACGAGGAGTAGAAGAAACAATTGGAGAGTCATGAGAGAATTCAGAAGAAGTAGAGAATGAGGACGAAAGGGAAGATGAAAGATAGGAAACAGGTTTTGGTGAGAGAGGAAGGTTAAGGCCTTGATTTTGAGTCTGATGCTTGATACAGAACTCAGCAACTTTTCGAGCCTTTCGGAGTTCCTCCGAAAAATTCCGATTGTGCTTGATTTTATAGGTCAGTAGCATTCAGGTTATTGCTCCACGGTTAGTATCCGTTATATTTTTAGCTAATATAAGTATTTGTAAAGGAACCTATGGTTTATATTCTATTACTATATATAAATAGAATAAAGATATATAAGCATTTTGCTAAAATGCATAAAGAGATTTTCCTGTAATAAAGTATTAAAAATTAGTTTTAAAAGCAAAATCTGAATCAGTAGAAAATCTATATTTGGAATTCATTCAGAAATTTATTTTATTCTTAAACATTAACTTGAAATTGCCAAGATACTATGATAAATATATGGTCAACTAGTGATTAATTTTTATTTCTCCACTATTTCTTTTTTTATCTATATATTCTTTTGTTTTACACTTACAACATTTACTTATATGAATACTCAATGTACTTTTTATAAATACATGCAATAACTAGAAAAATATGTTTTTTGGCGAAATGCCTTTATACTCTTTCTGCATTCTTTTGACTGATTAAGAATTCATAACCTCTTAGACTGCAAAGAATTTCTGAATAAAAATGGTCGTGCTTGTTTATGCAAGGGAAACCCAGGAATGATACTAAAAGTACTGTAAGCGCTGAGGTTGCAGAAACTCTTTTTCAGGAAGGATGGAAGAAAATGGATCTGCATGTACACTCTTCCTGTTCCTACGATGTCCCTCCTGTTCAGGCAATGCATCCTGCAGTTCTTTTTGAAAAAGCAAGGTCGCAAGGCCTTGATTTCGTGACTTTTACCGACCACGATACTGTCAAAGCTTACGATCTACTTGGTTGGGATAGGGAAGGACTGATTCCAGGGGTTGAAATTTCAATTAAAGATCCTGAACACATAGGACATACTCTTCATGTTAATGTTTTTGAACTTGATTCGGAAGAGTTTAAGGAACTTGAGTTGATTGCAAATCAGGAACACGATTTCAAAAGCTTTATCCACTATCTAAGGACTCACGATCTCCCCCATGTGTATAACCATCCCTTTTGGTTTGCTATCGGAGACCGCCCTAATCTGTGGGCTGTGCCTGAACTTATAAAGCAGTTTCCAGTTGTCGAATATAACATACAAGATGTAATGAAAAAAAACTTCGTGACTGCAACACTCGCCAGAAAATACGGAAAAGGGCTTGTTGTGACTACAGACAGTCATACAGGAGGTATGGGAGCTGTCTACACCCTTGCAAAAGGGGAAACATTTAGGGAATATTTTGAAAATATTAGGAAAGGAAGGTCATATCTTGTAGTTGAAGGAGGAACAAGGAGACATCTGACAAAAGAATTTAGTTCCTGGATTGAGCTTGTTTTTTCCATGGATAGACAGTTACGAGAAGACATGAGCTTCACTACAAAGGTCTGGAGCTTTGACAAAGTAATAAGTCTTTTTGCAAATGAGAAAATCAGAGAATTCCCGAGAATTAACAGCCTAGCGATGAAGTTTTTCCAGAACCTTTCCAGATCAGGACTTCCTGCTTATATGTACATGTGGGCTGAAAAACCTTTAGTTTCCGAGATAGAAAATATCTTTAATCAGATAGCGTGAACTATTTAGTTACTTAAATAATTCAAATATTTAGTTTGAATAAATTTATTAACTTCTTGGCTTTGTAGAAAATTTATCAAAATCAGCTCTATAGGCTAAAATATGAATAAGTAAAAA
>JAMXLQ010000015.1 GCA_024280975.1 Methanosarcina sp. | reverse complement strand
TTTTTAGCAGTGATTGATTTTTCTTGATTATAACAATCAGCAGCAGCACTGACAGGTTCGGAAAGACCCTCTCACGAATATTCTCACAACTATTATGAAAACAAAAACAATTAGGGCCAATGCCCTTAGTTATTTCTCTTGTGTCGAAACCTTCCGGTTTATTCCCACCCCCAGAGACAGATTTTTATTGGTAATTATATCGATCCTTATATATTATTCTTGTTTTTATATTTATCTTTGGATTGAATTATCTCTTCCGGCTTTTCATTCCGTGCAGCCTTTCCATTAATTTTAAATTATCCGACAACTTATGGGAAAGCTTATGGTCCCAAAAATTCTTGTTACCAATGATGATGGTGTTTACTCCACAGGTTTGAAAGCCGCTTTTGATAGCGTTTCGGACCTAGGAGAAGTTACAATTTCGGCTCCTGCTGTCCAACAGAGTGGAGTCGGACGTTCAATTTCTATATTTGAGCCTCTACGAATCACGAAAACAAATGCCGGAGGCATACCCGCTTACTCTGTAGGAGGGACTCCTACGGATGCTGTGATTCTTGGTATTTTCACGATCCTCAAGGAACTGCCTGACCTGGTGCTTTCCGGTTTTAACATCGGAGAGAACATAAGCACGGATACAATCACTACCTCAGGGACCATCGGAGGAGCCCTTGAAGCTGCAAGCTATGGCGTGCCTGCAATTGCTGCCTCCATGCAGGTACTTGATGAAGGACAGAAATTCGATGATCCCAGGAACTACCATAGAGAGCGTTTCGAAGCAGGGATAAAAGTAGTAAACAGAATTGCTCGAAACGTTCTCAAGCAAGGCATGCCGGAAAATGTGGACCTTCTGAACATAAATATTCCCTATCATGCTGAAGAGGATACTCCTATAGAAATAACCCGCCTTGCACGAAAAATCTTCAAAACTGATGTCGAGGAAAGGCATGATCCCAGAGGCAGGCCTTATTACTGGATTGCAGGTGACCTGATCCGCGAAGAAAAAGAGGGAACCGACGTGCATGCAATCATGCAGAAAGGGCATGTCTCAATAACTCCAATTTCCTTGGACTCAACTGCCAGGATAGATTTCTCAGAGATCGAAAAATACCTTTAAAATACTTCTAAGATATCTTTAAATACCTCTGAATTGCAAATCACTCCTATTTGGAAAATTATTTTGAATTCCAAAGATATTGAGGGTTCCAAAAGTTAATAAGAATTGCAAAATGACAGAAAACTCAAAAATAACCCGAAACAAAAAATGAAAAGAGGAAATTTCAGTGTCTGAGATATGTTGACTCTTTTTTTTGCCCAAAAGAGCCCTTTTCTTTTTATTCTTTCAATTCATCTTTTTCGATATGAATAGAAATTTCCTTCCATCCGCTGTCGATAGTATGTAACGTTTCTACCATTGCTTTAATAACATTTACTACGATTTTCTGGACAAAATCATTCATCGGGACTTTTCGCCCATCTACTAAAAGTTCAATCTTCATTTTTTTTCTCCTTATTGCTATATTCATCTCTGGATCTGCTTCTTTTTTCTTTAAGCTTTTTCCCCTTGTTCAAGAACACTGACCGGCATACAATATGGTTTCCTTCGGCTTACTGCAAGCTTGAGCAGCTTTTCGATCTCTTCAGAGCTTTTTGCTTCCCTGACATCCACAAGGTTGTCACTTACCAGCAGGCAGGGCTTGAACTTTCCGTCTGCTGTGACTCTGAGCCTACTGCAGTGAGCACAGAATTCCGAGTTGTCCATAGGACGAACGAACTCAACCTCTACTCCATCTATAATGTACTTTCTTCGGTGGTGCAGGTGCCGTACCTTGATTTCACTTGCCCTCTCAGCCAGACTTTTTTCGAGAGCTTTCGAGTCAATCATGTACTTTGAAAGCCTGGGATCAACGTCCATAAGCTCTATTAGTTGCAGGATAACCATTCCTTTATATGGCCGGATAAAATCCATCATAGAATTGATTTCATTATCGTTTACACCTTTCAAGAGTACCATATTTAGCTTCACGGGAGTCAGTCCAGCTTCAACTGCACTGTTAATTCCTCTGATAACTTTCTCAAGCGAGCCAGGTGGCGCTCCTGTAATCCTTTCATATTTTTCAGGAACAAGAGAATCCAGGCTTACGTTTACCCTGTCCAGGCCCGCAGCTTTCAGAGATTTTGCGCGTTTTTCAAGCAGGATACCATTAGTGGTTGCAGAGATTTCTTTTAACGGAGGAAGGCAGGCAAGGATTTCCTCGAAATCCTTTCGAAAAAGCGGTTCCCCCCCTGAGAATTTTACTTTATTGACTCCAAATTTCGCAGCTTCCCTGACAATTCCGCATATTAGCTCAGGTTTCATTTCGTTTCCTACAGGGCCGCAGGTACAGCAGTCTGCACCTTCATTATGACAGTACATGCATGAAAGGTTACACTTATCAGTTATCGATATCCTGAGCCCTGTTACCCTTCGCCCGTAAGGGTCCTCAAGAATTCTTTTTGAATCTTCTTCTGCAATATCAGGAGCTTTTCCTGAATTTTTCTGCTTCATGGCTGGTTAAAATCCCCTTTTTAATATTTGGCATGCAATTCCTTATCAACTGACAACCGGGACTGACTATTTTGCGTTTCTTGTGGGACAAAGATTTCATCTTGGAGCCAATCTATGAGACTATCTATGAAACAATCTATGAAACGGACTTGTCCATGTAATCTGATTTCAAATAAATTGGCATTTCTGAGAAAGGGCCCGGAATGTCTTACTGGTTTTGAATTGAATAAAGATGCTAACATTAACTGAATAAGTATACTGATACGAATTGAATGCTTATAATGATATGAATCGAATGTGTGCTGATATGAGTATATATATGATTATCGGAATTATAAACTATTTATTTAATTCTAATTATATAAATAATTCATATAATTATATACTGCTAGCTCTATAAATATATATTGTAGTTATATAATAAGTTCATTCAACTTATAAAGTTGAAGCCTCTTTCCTCGATCTTTTTCTGAATCGGGTTGTTCTTACCTTAAAGTAGGTATAATCTTTTACTTAAGACTAATGTGCACGGACGCGAATATTAGGACCTTCCTGATTTCCCAAAAAAGTAATTATTCGGCATAAACCCATATCTTCATTTAGATTTTTTAAAATTTTTCCTTTTCACTCCGTTTTCTTGAAAACAACTATAAAGTGTTAAAGCAGCTGGATTAATAGCTTTAATATATTTTAACGGCAACAATATCCAGCAGATGACAAAAGGAATACTCATTGCAGGAACCCATAGTGGGGTCGGAAAAACGACAGTCTCCATGGGTATCATGGCTGCCCTCAAACACAGGCAGCTAAAAGTTCAGCCTTATAAGGTAGGGCCTGATTATATCGATCCTTCTCATCACACTGCAATTTGCGGACGCCCCTCAAGGAATCTGGACACATACATGATGGGCACTGACGGAGTTGGGCAGACTGTAGCCCGGACTGCTGCAGATGCGGATATCGTGGTAGTAGAAGGAGTTATGGGACTCTTTGATGGAATTGATTCTACAGAAATTGCAAGTTCCGCACATGTTGCAAAAACCCTTAACCTCCCGGTAATTCTGGTAATCAATGTGCATGGGATGTCCAGAAGCACCGCTGCCCTTCTTAAAGGGTACTCTGAGTTCGATCCTGAAGTCAGGGTTGCAGGCGTTATCCTGAATCAGGTAGGCAGCCCGAGGCATGCGGAACTCATAAAAAATTCACTTCCAGGTAACATTCCTATTGTAGGCATGATTCCAAGAAGGAAAGATATCGAGGTTCCTTCCAGACATCTTGGATTGTATATGGCCCATGAAAAGGACTATAATACTGAGGAGATGGCAGCTTTCATTGAGGAAAACGTTGACCTTGACGCAGTGCTCGAACTTGCCGAACCCTGTTCGATTCCGGAGATCAGGGACATGCAGAGACCTGAGGCAGATCTCAAAATTGGAATTGCTAGGGATCCGGCTTTCTGTTTCTATTACCAGGACATGTTCGACGCCTTCAGGAATTATGGAGCTGAAGTCGAATTTTTTAGCCCGATGGCAGGAGAACTTCCGGATGTAGATGGGATTTACCTTGGAGGTGGCTATCCTGAACTTTACGCGGAAATCCTTGAGAACTCGGAAACGACCCGAAAACTTAAGGGCCTTGCAGCTGAGGGTTTGCCCATCTATGCAGAATGCGGCGGCCTGCTTTACCTCTGCGGGACTTATGAAATAGAGAACAGAACTTATAAACTCGCAGATGTCGTGCCTGCAAACACACGCATGACCAATCGGCTTAAGGCTCTTGGGTATACTGAAGCCCGTCCTCTGGACAAAAACTTCTCTTCTCATAATATCAGAGGCCACGAATTCCATTATTCACTCACAGAATGTGACCGTGATGCCAAATTTGCATACGAAATGCTTCGTGGAAAAGGTATACAGGACGGCTTTGACGGCCTTATCGAGCACAACACCCTGGCAGGCTATATGCATTCCCATCCTGCGACTTTCCCGGTAGAAAAATTTGTGGAAAAGTGTAGAGGATACAGAAGAAGGTAAATATTAGAATTAGCTGCAGTCTCAGGATCTCTCCTAGTGCAGTTGCTTGCAAAGCAAGCAATTTTTTAATTTTAATAATTCTTAAAATATATGCTGGGCTTCTTATTGAATCTTTTAACTAAGTAATGCCAGCTATACTATTTTCCGTTTACATCTCAAATTCGCTATATGCCTGAAGATTATTTTTGCTTTCTCTACTTTTTTCTCTCTTTTTCTTCCTTTTTGGGTCTTTCTGAAAGTTTTTTGTGGATATTTTTTTAAACCCTTTATATTTTTCAGCCTTACTAGTACGTATTCTGAGACTTTTAACTCACCCTGGCACTTTTACCTGAAATTTTGTCTAAATACTTTCAGTCTATTAGATTCAAATTAATAAAGATTAAAGTAATTTCTAAAGATTAGTGTAGTTTTTTGGAGTAAAAACGAATAGATCGAAAGAGAATGCATTGGAAGGCTATTCCGAGAAACTGTTGAATGGATTCAGTAATCTTATGAATAATCTGGAACAATAAATGTATTCAATATCATATTTATTGCAAAAGGAGGGGAATAAAATGAGATTTATATGTCCACTTATTGTTGTTAATAATATAGAGGCTTCCAGAAATTTTTACGAAAATGTCCTTAATCAAAAGGTACAATGCGATTTTGGTGAGAACGTATCATTTGAGGGTGGCTTTGCTATACACTTGAAATCCCATTTTTCAGATTTAGTAAGCATAAACAAAAATGATATTGTTCAAAAATCAAATAATTCTGAACTGTATTTCGAAGAAAGCGATTTAGATAGTTTTCTTCAAAAACTGAAAGGTATGGACTCCGTTGAGTACGTGCATGAATTAAAAGAGCAGCCGTGGGGACAAAGAGTTATCAGATTTTACGATCCTGATAAGCACATTGTTGAGGTTGGTGAACCTATGGAAAATGTGGTAAAAAGGTTCTTAAGCGAAGGCTTGTCGATAGAGGAAACTGTAAAACGTACCTTAATGCCA
>JAMXLQ010000014.1 GCA_024280975.1 Methanosarcina sp. | reverse complement strand
TTAGTGACGTGTATACATCTCCTTAAAATTTATGATTATCTTTTAAAATTCATAGAACATGATTATTTTTTTAAGATGTATTGGACAAGATTTTGAGAAAGGTCCTTATTATCTGAGCTGCCAGACCATATAAAAATGTTCTGATGAAATTATTTATAACAGGAGTTATTGAAACCAAAAAAAATGCTATAAATGCGGAATTCAGAACAAATATCCTGTTTTTTAAGCCAATTTTTCAGATTCGCATTAATCATCCCGTGGAAACGTAAGGGATGAAGAAATATCAACCTTTAATTAAATTTTTAGAGAAAAAGTGTAAATTAAAATATCATGTTATAAAAATAATTATGTATTCTTTGTAAATAATTAGTCTTTTTTAAATTTAAGGAATAATTGATAGATAAAAGGGAAAAATGAACCCTAAAGACTTCTAAAATAAAAAAAGTACAAACCAAGGTTTGTACCTTTGTAAAAAAGTATGTGCCACTATCCTTATCGTATCTGATTACTTTGATTTTGATGCATATATCGTATTTCCATATCTTCCTATGTTAATTCTATTTCCGTTCGGTTTCGGTTCTTGAGAATAGTCAGAGGACGGATATCCGGCATCAATACAGGGAGAAATTACTGTGTCTTTAACCCAGGTTTTCCCATTCCATCTTCCAGATGTTGATTTCAGATGGTAATCATGGTTTGTCTGGTCTACAAATAGTGGGTCTACATAGATATCAGTTGTCGATGCACAGTCTTTATAATTTCCCGCTGCATTTTTGTAGAGACAGTTATATTGCAGCGAAAATTTATGGTTGTTACTGGCGAGATAATTAACTACCCCATACCCTGTCCCACTTGGACTATATTTACGCTTCAGGGTGTTTACGATTATATTATTGCGGACAATTGTTGTGTACCCAGATGTTGACGATAGGTTAAAACTAGAGGGATCCATATTGGCAATAGCCGCATGATATACGCCATCAAATACATTGTTTTCTACAAGTGTATCGTGGAATCCACTAGTTATAATGCCCCCTACCCAGGTAATACTAGGATTAGTGCCTGTGCTGTAGAAGACGTTATGGATAATCTGAACATTTTTTCCAAGATCTTTAGTAGCAGAAGCAGTATCATAGCTGAAAAGCCAGATCCCGGGACCATAAGTGTTATTGATAGTATTATTATAAATACTAATATTATCCATAGTACCTGTACCCGTTCCGCCTTTTTCGATCTGAATGCCTGGACCACCTGCACTCCAGTTGTAGAAAGAATCGATCGCATTATCATAAAGTCTTACATTGTTTGTGTTCCAGATTCTAAGCCCGCTGTTAGTTCTGCAGGTTATTGTGTTGTTCCAGGCGTATACATACTGGCTCCTAATTGCAAACAGACCGTCGTGTCCGAGCTTGTATATCTTATTGTTATAAAACCGAATGTTCTTACAAGAATTTGCCCTCAGTCCATCGCCGAGTCCGTCATGCATATACATATTGTATACTTTTATGTCGTTACAGTATGTAAAGTACATTATATTGTAGTATCCACCACCTAAAGAAACTTTGGGATTACCGTCACGATTCCCATTAACCTCAAAACCTCTTACTACAATGTTACTATTCCCAGAACTACTCATCTGCTGGATCAAAGGTTTCATTGTAGGCCAGCCTGCATTATTAGCAAGTTTGATTACAGCGTTTGAATCCCCTTCAAGAATAGTATTGCTACCGATTAGAAGAGTATCGTCAATAACGTAAGTAAAAGGCCCTTTCAGGTAGACAGTTGTATATTTAGAATTGCTTGCCACAAGCTTCAAGGCCTGATTAATCTGTACGTGATCATCTTTTCCATCACAATTAAATTTTCCAGTGCCATCTCCTGCGACGTATACTATTGATGAGCCAGTCGCACATAAAGCTGTAGGAACGCTTGCAAGGATGAGGCAACCTACCAGTAAAAGGATTCCTAATTCTCGTTTTAACATCGACATCATCTGAGGGAGATCATAATAAAATTCATTAGTATCCGTAATAGACAGATATTCGCTTAGTGACGTGTATACATCTCCTTAAAATTTATGACTGTTTGCTAAACAAATTAGAAGTTGATTCGTCTTTTTTCAGACTTTTTTGAGGATATTTAGAATAATATGAATATATTATGAACTTTAAGGCTATAGAAAATGCCCAGAAGGAATTATTTAGAACAGGATTTATTGGACCTAAAAATATGTTATAAATACGGAATTTATAACAAACCTTCCTGTTTTTCACACCAATTCCTCCGATTTACATGAATTTTCTCGTGAGAACATAAAGAATAAAACTATAGGAATGTTGGCAATTATAAGGAAACACTCCAATAAAAAGATTCCTAACGCTCGTTTTAACAGCAGTCTCGTCTGAGAGTAATCATACTAAAATTTATTATTATTAGATTTGCTCAAATATTTTTATAGTTGGGCATTATAGTTTCCAAACAATCTATGATAGTCTGTGAAAGTTGATAGGATTTTATTATTTTTTGCAGAAGTGTTTGATAAAATTTATGAATATATGACGATTTTCTTGATTCGTAGGGTATAGAAAAAAGTTCCAAAGAGATTATTTAGAACAGGAGCTACTGAACTCAAATGTATGCGATAAATATGGAGTTTAGAAAAAATTTCTCCCGTTTTCACGCCATTTTATCCAATTATGGAAATTTTCTCGTAAGAACATAAAAAATAAGTTTACTTTGGATCTATAACTAAATTTTTATAGTAAACAGTGTGATAAAAATAAGTATCATATAAGAGTTGGTAAAAACTTAGAATATAGTGAATCATCATATCTGCGTTCAGATATTACTTCTCCGAACTTCCACAAAATTAGTTCATAGGCTAAAAATTAATAATTCCTCTGCTCTCTACAAATCGTAAGCTCATGGAAAATTACCAGAATCTGTCACGGCAAAGCTGTAAGAGATTAAACTGACGAAGGACGACAAGAGTAGGGATAGGTAGTTTGTTCAAGCCGGAAAATGCCGTAAGTTAAAAATCTCCCTCTTAGACCCTATTTATTTTATGAAAAATACAGCTAGGAAATTGAAATTACATATAACTCTTTTACGAGTTAAAAGAATTAATTAAATGATATCTTTACAGATATCCAAAATTTTTCTTGCAACTCCGTCCCAGCTGTGGTTCTCAACGACATATTTTCGGCCTTTATCTCCCATAAAGACTCTAGTGTTTTCATCGAGGAGTAATTTTACTACAGCCGCCGCAAGTTCTTCAGGATTCTCGGGAGTTACTGAGATTCCACCACCTGAAGACTCAATTAAATCTCTAACTCCTGAAATATTGCTTGCCACAATTGGCTTTCCACAGGCAAGATATTCATATGTTTTCAACGCCGAAAGTCCTATTTTCGAGTTTCTTTCCCTGATGAAAGGAGCAACGCAGACATCGGCCGCGTTGATGTAGAGAGGAACCTGTTCGTAAGGTATTCTTCCGGTAAAAGTAAATTTATCCGAAAGCCCTAACCTGGAAGCGATTTCAATCAGTTTATCCTTCATAACTCCGTCCCCAACAACAAGGAAATGAGCATCAGGACATTTCTTCAGAATTAAAGGAGAGGCATGAATGAGAAATTCAACTCCCTGCCAGGCTGCAAGGTGCCCAACAAAACATACATACTTTTTTGAGTTTTCGAGCTGCAATTTTGCTCGTGTCTGTTCTGAATCAAGAGGTTTGAATACATCAGTATTTGCCCCATTGTTAATAACATAGATTTTGCTCTCAGGAACAGAGTATAGTCTCACAAGTTCGTCCCTTAGCTTATCCGTGACAGAAACAATTCTGTCGCAATGGCTATAATTAAAGTTCTCAGACCGGAGTGCCAGATAGGAGAAAACTCTATACGCAAAAGACTGTGAATTCGGATTAACTTTTAACTCATCCAGAACTATTCCATTGACTTCTACTATGGAAGGGATCTTTAAAATTTTACATAGAATTATAGGAAAGAATGGAAAAGAATTCTGGCGAAGATAAAGCACGTCAGGTCTACTTCTTATGCACGAAAAAAGAAGATAAAAAGAAAGTATGAATTCATAAGAGGGCTGTACAAGATATTTATTGTCTATTACAGGCACATATTTTACCCCGGAAAGAGCACGATCTACACTCTTCTGTCCGGGTGCAAATAGGACTATATCAGTATACTTTTTCAAATTTCTTAGAAGTTCAAGAATGTGGATATTCGAACCTGATTTAGTATTAAAAGATCCGTAATAGACTAGGAAAATATTATTTACTTTTTTAAACATAGTGGTAGCCGCTTATCAGAATAGCAAAAGTAGTTAATTAGTTTATCCCACAAACTTATTTATTATTTTTTCAAGTTCAAGGACAAAGGTTCAGTGTGAAACTCAAGAACAAGAGTTTAATGCATTTTGGAGAGAAGTATTTATAGGAGTAATTCTCTCCTCTGTCTGCTTTTGAGGCATCTGAAGCGAAAAAGAGAAAAAGATTATGAAAGTACTTGAAGCATGTCAGGAATTTCCTAACAGGTATTACCCTCAACTTGGGACATTCATAAAACAGAGCATTGACTCAATTGCAAACCAGGGCATAGATATTACAGTTATTTCTCCAAAACCTTTTGTCCTTCCTTTTTCCGCATTTCCCTATCATAACTTTTTTAAATTGCCGCGGATTGAGCATACCGAAAAATATGACCTTCATTATCCACGTTATATATATGCTGTTCCCAAAAAGTATTTTTATCCCATAACAGGGATTTCATATTCTCGCTTCGTTTCCGAATACGCAATCAAAAATATAAAGTCAGAGCCGGATCTAATTCACGCACACTTCTCATATCCCGATGGCTATGGGATGATGAAGCTTGCAAAGAAATGGAGAGTTCCTCTTGTAATAAGTGCACTAGGCACAATAGAAAGAAAAGTCGCTTATGAAGGCACCTATACCTCAAGACAGATAATAGAGGCAATGAATTTTGCAGATAGGATTCTTTCTGTCAGTGAGGATCTCAAGCTCCACATAGTAAATCTGGGAATAAACGAAGAGAAAGTTCGTGTGGTTCCAAACGGTGTTGATACGGAGGAGTTCAAACCTTTAGGAAAAATACATGCACGGAATCAGTTGAAACTGCCACAAGACAAGAATATTGTTCTATTTGTTGGAGCCCTTAGGAAAATAAAAGGTGTGGACTACCTGATTGAGGCTGCAAAGAATTTTGTTAATACGAATACTGATCTTTATATGGTAGGCAGGGATGACGGTCTGAGAAAAAATCTAGAAAAAAGGGCACATGAACTCAAAATTACGGATCGCATTAGATTCACCGGGCCCGTAAATCATGAGGATATCCCACTCTGGATCTCAGCTTCGGATATCCTAGTATTACCTTCACTTTCAGAGGGGAGACCAAATGTGGTACTCGAAGCCCTCGCCTGTGAAGTTCCAGTCGTAGCAACAGATGTAGGCGGGATACCTGAACTCATGGTCGATGGGGAAACAGGTTATTTGGTGCCTGCAAAAAATCCTGCAGAATTATCCACAAAAATTAATAAATTGCTCGAAGATAAAAGCCGGAGAGAAAATATGGGCAAGCTTGGACGTAAAAGCATAATTCGGAGGGGACTGACTTGGGAAGCCCATGCAAAAAAAACTGTGGATATATACTCAGAACTTTTGGAAAAGTCTTGATAATAAATCCCGAAACCTTCCCTTACTTTTTTAATTACTAAGTCTACTGTAGTATAACCCTCAAATCCAAAAGTCGCAGATCAAAGCCTGTAAAAGCTTGTACTTCTGTATAGGTGCCTACGCGGCACTTCATCCTTATAAATAAAAAAGGACACCGGGAAGAGATATTTTAAAAAAATAAATTTCAGGGGCTATTTAATCCCTGATGTGGAATGAAAATATCTGTCGACGGATTTGAATATATTTTATCAAGGCCCGCAAGGTTACTTTCCAGCTCAAGCTGGTTTTCAGGCAGCCCCTGATAGAAATAATTGGCAGTATCTCTGAGAGTACTTTCCTCACTGCCAAAGTATAGCCCACTCCTAAAAAATTCTTTGGATCTGAGAACTACATAACCTTTGTACTGAGGGAGTTTATTTACATCACCGATTCTGTAGTTATCGTAAGACCAGAGATTCATTTTTGCAGATGTTGCAGGGATTAGTGGGAGGTAAAAGAACCTCGAAGAGTAATAATCGGTGTAAATTGAGGAATTGACAGGAACATACTTGAAAACGTGATCAAAACCGCTTAATTCTTCGGAAGTAAAGTATTCATGTTTTGCTTCACTACCAAGAAGATTTGAGTCCCCGATACTAAAAACCGAAGAGACTAAAATAAAGGTAGAGAACAGTAAAATCACTACAAAAGTGGAGTTGAATTTCCTAGAGGAATATTTAGCCATATAATTCCAGAATATGTACAATCCATATGCCATTACGAAAGCCATAAATGGGCTAACGAAAAGCATAAACCTATCAGTTCTAAAGAGGACTATGAACTGCCAGATAGTATTGAGAGGATTAGGTATGTAAAATATCAGAGTTAACAAAGCAAACAACCCTATCACAGAAGCATAATTTTTTCTGTAATTTTTTAGGAGAAAACCTATTCCTATCAGGGCAAAAAACAAAAATACCGATTTATCTAGAAGTCCTATCAAAGTAGTCAAGCTTTCCTGAAGTACTTCTGCACCTCCGGCAGTTAAAACTACAGAATCGAAAAGCTGGCTCTGAAAGCGAGGAGCCAAGCTCCTCTGTACAAACACGTATGCTACAAAGAACCAATAAGCAGTGAAAATGACATTAACCAATATAAAGAAAGGTTTGTTGATGTAACTGCCGTTTCCTATCATAGATTCAGATGCAAGAAGAATGAATAGTAATACGACAAACTGCGGAAGAGAAACATTATGAACTAAAGTTATAAAAACCGCAACGATTACTGAGAGAACTTTTAAAGAAATTTTGTCTTTTTTGAAATTAACACTGTAAACAAGATACAATAATACAACGAACATTATGAATGCCATTGTACGAGTGATTACATTTACACCATAATAAATTACGACAGAACTCGCGGAGAACAGCACGCACGAGAGGAGTGAGATTTGCCTGTTGTGGGTTATGTAATTAAAAAGATAGTAAAGGAAAATTATGGTCATTGCGTAAATTGGTGCAGTTACCAGAAAAAGTGATTCTCTTATGCTTAAATTCAAGAGCTCAGAAGCCTCTGCAATAAATACGTGATAAAGAGGGAAGTAAGCATAGTCACTTAGGGAAGTAGATATTGTTTTCCCAGCCATTTTAGTAACTTCTGAAAGAAAAATATGGGGCATGATATCTGTAGTACCGAAGTAGAAATCATAATTTAAAGTAACACTGTAAATCATGTTAACCGCAATTAAGAAAGATTCAGCCAAAATAACGGATGGATTTACATCTTTAGAGAAGATTTGCAGGAATACCGACAGGTAAAGCCCTAAAATAAAGACGAAATAGTATGGTGGTCTGCTTCCCTGAAACAGCAAGAGCACTACTAAAGAGCTAATATAAAATATCCCAAAAAGATATGTAAGGGATTTTGTACTTAATGATTGACAAATATCTATATCGTGCAAACTTACATCTTTTTTGTAAATGAACAGTATGAAAAGACAGGAAAGTATTGCAGGTATTCCTGTAAATAGCCCCCGAAGAGCATAACCAAACTTTTCGGTTGCAAACAGCCATAAGAACGCGAATATAACTGCGAAAATTATAGCTATAGGAAACAGAAAGGAAGTAAACTTCATTATACGATTATCATCCAATCTGGATCCTGCTTCTTTACTTAATCCGAACATGCTATCTCCGTGACCTTAAACAATCATAGTTTCACAAATCGAATAATATATTATCCAAACTTCTGTGTTTGAAAATCGATGAGAGTTCATCAGGCCGTATTGATTAAGAAGTTTTTGCCTTGAAAACCTCTCATATATATTCAAGTGTTTCGGTTGTTTTTAACGTATCAAATAAATCCATTCATATTAAATGTCTGAGCAAGAACTGACGTTTGAGATAAGAGGAGAATTTGCAAAACTGTACAAAAAGCCCAGTCCATAAGCAAAGTGTTGCACAGGAATAATAAACAGGGCAAAAAGACCGTATTTTGATCTCATTTTATAGGCAACCTGGATTGAGGTAATGAGAACAAGAATGAAATATACGGTCATGAGTGCAAGAAGAAGAAGGCTTGGAGTGAAGTATTTGACAGAAGCGATAAGCAAAGCTGCTGCAAATATAATGGCAATCGAAGGCAGAAATGCATACCAGCGAACAAATTCTCCATGCTTCTTGAAAAGCTCTGCCATCCACATACCATATTTAAACATCCTTACGGAAAAGGACTTAAGAGTGCCTCTTCTATGGTGTAGAACCTGCGCTTCTGGAATATACAAAAACTTGTTTCCTTTCTTACCTATTCTGTAGTTCAGGTCACAATCCTGGCCCACTACAAACCGCTCGTCAAAACCTCCAGCTTCCTGAATTGCAGCTTTTTTGTACATTGCATTGCAATTAGGGAGAGAACCTACATGATGCTTTTTTGTGGAGTTTTTAGACTGAGCCGAACCTCCAGAACCCAGGAAAGACTCCTGAGCATATCCCACCACCCTACCAAACGCAGGATCAGTGTCAAAGATAAGGTTAGGGCCTCCAAAGCAAACAACGTCATCTGGAGCGTCCTGCATTTCACGAACAAGAGTTTTCAACCATTGAGGATGGACCTTACAGTCACCATCAGTAAATGCAACGAGATCTCCTCTGGCATTTTTCACACCAAGATTTCTCGCTGCAGCAACATTCTTTCTTTCATTAAGAAGAAGTTTAACAGGATATTTCTGTACCATATCCCGCGTTTTGTCGGTGGACATACCATCAACGACAATAATCTCATAAGAATTTTGTGGGTAATCTAAATTAAGAAGTGACTCAATACATTCTTCAATAAATTTTTCTTCATTGCGAATACCTACTACGACTGAAACAAAAGGGTATTTCATACAAATTGACCCCGTTTTAACATCATTGTTTTCGGATGTGTTCGTTTAAAAATATCATCCTTGAGATGGCATGGAGTATTATTCCTGTGAATACCATAAAGGCGCCTATAATTGTCAGCATAACCATAAGGAGTGTAGGCCCAAAGCGCAAAGATCCCCCCAGAATGTAATTCTGTAAAAACCTCAGCCCCATAAGAAAGCCTGTAGATGCCATGATCAGGCCAGGGACGGAGAAATAGTACAGAGGCCGTCTATATTCCATATCTTTAAGGATGCGGAACAGGACTTTAGGCCCATGTATGAAAGGATTCTCGCTTGAGCAGTCCTCAAGGTCATACCTGCAATGGATCTCCACCTCAGTAAACTTCAATTTGTAATCTTTGGCCTGAATAAGAATTTCAGAGCCTGCAGACATATCTGTACCATTTAAATTTATATTCTCAATAGCTTTTTTTCCATAAGCTCGAAAACCACTCTGAGAATCAGTAACATTAAGGCCGCCTGCGATATAGGTTGCAATATCAAGGACTTTCATCCCGAATTTACGGTAAATAGGGACATTTTTACCGTTTCCATTGACAAATCTTGAGCCGATTACCAGATCAAACCCGTTTTTCAAAGGCTCAAGAAGCTTGGGAATTTCAGAGGGATCGTGTTGACCATCAGAGTCAATTATGACCATAGCGTTCGCATCGAGCTTACGAGCAGTTTCAAAGCAGTTCTTTAGAGCTGCTCCATATCCTTTGTTTGTTTCGTGACGAACTACATAAGCGCCAAGAGATTCGGCGATATCGACGGTATTATCGGTACTTCCGTCGTCTACAACTACTACCCTGTCAACATATTTTTTGCAACCTTTGATAACATCTGCAATGGCGTGGGCTTCGTTATAGGCAGGCATGGCTGCAATCGTAATGGCCATATGCAATCATCTACCTCTTTGAAGATAAAATTTGAAAGTATATATAATAAAGTAGTTTATTAGGGAAGAATCAGTAAGAATTCCAAATTCAGAGAATATATTTTTCAGAGTCATCGCTCCATAATTTTTAAGGGGTTTCAAAAGGTCTTTTATTGCTATATTACAGAGAGTCAATTAAAGGAATTGTTCTCCTCCTTTTATCCAAAAGAAGGGATGTAATTACTCCGTAAGTGAGTCACGACATTTTAATATAAGACCTGTATTTGTTTTAATATACGAGCTATATAAGCATTTAGACATGAAAAATAATTAAGCAGTATGTCAGATAATAAAAAATAGTAAAGCCGAGATTAAAGACCTGTTAGCCTGAATAATAGCTTAAAAGACATTTATGATTTATCTGGTATATATTAGCGATAGAAAAAAATTACAATGATATGAGAACTCAAAGGTTATCTTATTATGTCAACATTACATACCTGCTGGCTCAATCCGAAAATACTTTCTAACAAATAATAGGAATTCGGACTTAAAGAACGCAAACTTCTTTTAGTAAGATAGAAAAGAGAGAAAAATATTTTAGATACCAGGCAGGAAAAGGGAAAGAGATTTTATACCACCTAGGTAATTAAGTAGATCGGGTTAAAACATTCTTGAAAACAAATATAATTCAGGAAATAAGTTCTGCTAAATCAAAAGAAAACCGAGATTAAAACTCGTAAGTTTTCACCTTTCCGGCGTTATTCTTCACAATTGAAGATCAAATCAGCCGGTAAGAGGAAGTAGGAAGGTTTCCGAAAAACCTCATGAGAACAGAGAAATTGGCAGATTAGCCCGAATAACAAAAAGCTGGGAAGCCAGAAAAACAAAAAAACCGTTTTATGAGGAGTCATATGTCCGGAAACCAGAAGTTTCCATCTGACCTGTTGTTAGTAGCAGGCCTTGTAATTCTTACAGATATTTTCGTACTAGTTCCTGTACTTAACGAAAGTTTTATTCGCACAGCTCTTGGTTTACCCCTGTTACTCTTCCTTCCAGGGTATGCCCTTATAGCCATGCTTTTTCCGGAAAAAAGCGGACTTGAAGGAATGGAAAGGATAGCTCTTTCTATTGCAATGAGCGTTTCAGTTGTGCCTTTGATAGGGCTTGCACTTGGCCATACCTCCTGGGGAATCCACGAAGTACCTCTTCTTATAAGCTTTTCCACGTTTACCCTGACCATGCTGATAATAGCATACGTTAGGAGAAGGTGTCTACCCGCAGACAGGGTATTTGAGGTACCTTTGAGGACCCTTGCTTTCACCATAATATCAGGTGGAGAGCCAAAATCAAAGACCGAGAAAAGCCTCAGGATAATCCTAGCCCTTTTTTTCCTGATCTTAATAGGAACTGGAGCTTACGTTATTTTGGTGCCTCAGGAAAAAGAGCCATTTACAGAATTTTATATTCTTGGAACCAACGGGAAGGCTAGTAATTATACAACAGAGTATATACAGGGAGAAAGTGGGACCTACACTATAGGAATAGCAAACCATGAGTACAAAACAATGAACTATACAATGGAAGTAAAGCTCGAAAATAAATCACTACCCCTGCCGGAAAATCTGCAACAGATCAGGCTTGCCGATAATACGACCTTGGAAGAGCCTCTTAAGATTACACCTCCCTTTAAGGGGAAGAATATGAAGCTTGAGTTCCTGCTTTTCAATGAGACTGAAAAGAATGTACCCTATAAAGACCTGCGGCTCTGGATAAACGTTGGAGAGGAGGTGTGAAGATGGGAACGTTTGAGAGTCTGAATATAGAGAATCCGGAAAGCACGAAAACGAGAATGTCTGAAAATCTGAAGGAAAAAGTGCCTGAAATAGAAAACAAATGGATTTACCTGATAATTCCGGCTGCAGCGATTGCTTTTGCGGAAATTATGATATATTTGGGAAGGGAACTCGAAGCCATGGAGATACATGCATTAATTCTGCTTGGGCTCTCCTTTTCCATAATGTTCATAAAAAGCAAGGAAATCCAGAAAACTTACCAGGCACTCATCCTCCTGCCTATACTACGCCTGGTAGATCTTTCAATGCCACTTTTTTATGAAGAGAAGTTGTATAACCTTATATTTATATACGGTCTCCTGGCAATTCCTGTAAGCATTGCAGTTACCAATCAGGAATTTACTAATGCGGAGCTTGGAATAACTTTTAAAAAGATAGGGAGATATATCCCACTTTCAATATTGATGGGCCTTTTATTAGGAGTAGGGGAATTCATTATAGTCGGGAAAAATCCTCTAATTCATTATCTTTCAATTTTTAACCTCCTAATTCTCACTATAATCATGGTCTTTTTAGTGAGTCCTATAGAGGAAATAATTTTCAGGTCCATCCTACAGAATCGGCTAGAGACCGTATTAGGTAGCGTTGAAGCACTGATATTTACAAGTATTTTATTTGGGCTAATGCACTCAGGATATGGAAACGTTTACGAATTTTTTTACATATCCTCTGTAGGGGCTCTCTTAGGCTACCTATTTTACAGGACAAGAAGTCTACCGCTGGTTGCACTAATTCACGGACTTATGAATGTATTCTTTTTTGGGATAATTCCCCTCCTCCTTTAAACTTTTCATTTTACAATAATACTGAAAATGAAGAGAGAATTTGATAAGAGAATTAAGCCAGAAGCGAAAGCTTAGATACACTTGGGACTTTATTCCTGCGCTATTCCCTAATATAAAAAAGAAAACCTTGCTCCAGCTTTTACAGTCATAAAATGGACATAATAGAAAGAGTATTAATGGTTCTCTCGCTTTTTCTTTATTTTGATATTTTTTAGAATTAACCAGAGTTTAAACATAACTGTAACT
This sequence comes from Methanosarcina sp., assembly GCA_024280975.1. Taxonomy (GTDB): domain Archaea; phylum Halobacteriota; class Methanosarcinia; order Methanosarcinales; family Methanosarcinaceae; genus Methanosarcina. Next base: position 12,230 of record JAMXLQ010000014.1, on the reverse strand, counting down.
GTCTGTGCAAGAAAAAGAGAGTTCCCACCTGCCCAATATAATCGAAATTGAAGTCAATTACTGCAATCTTTTTTAAGCATAAACTTTGGGCCGCAACCGTTACACCGGTTGATCACGCCGTCAAGCTTTTTTAGTCAAACTTTTCTAAAAAGTTAGTAGGACTCGGGCGCCAGCCCTCTAAAGCCATTAAGGAAATAGTTCAACAACCTTAAAAAGAATGATCGCACCAAAGGAAAACAACAGTGGAATAATTCCCATATTTAAAGAAACCTTGACAGCACTTTCCCAATGTTTTGACATAGGGAGGAAATATCTAAACAAAAGCAGTAAAAGTAAAACTGCCGTAGCTACAGATGCACCATCAGAGATTCCTGGTATTACGGTCACCGCTGAGAGCGCACCTGAAGAAACTGAGTTAGATGCAACTAAACTTGTAAGCGTAGCGAGAACTCCTTGAGTTGATTAGCGTATTTAAAGAACAAATAAGCAATAAGATATAAAAATCCTACTCATACTACTGACAATATAAAGAAGAGAAATAATAAATTTGAATTTTGAAAAAAAGTAGAGAATCATCTTAAGAGATAACGAAGTGCTGTGGGCTTTATTGCAGTCTAAAGAAAAGAAATTCATAGGCACAGAATAATTGTGAAAGCCTGAAAAGGTCAAATTTCTTGATTAGGTTATTTTTATTTAACACTTACCCAATTCTGGCAGTCTAGAACGAAAGTTTTAATCTGATGAATAAATATTCTCGATTGCTTGATTACTGAAAGCTTCAAGAGTATCAGCTTATTTAGTTTTTTAAGAGGTAACTACACTATAAAATAGTTAGAAAGTGTATTATGAGACCTTGAATGTGAAAGTAGAACATGAACTGAAGACTTTGATAGAAGGCAAAAAAGAGGGATAGATAAATAAACCAAATCGCTTAAATAATTACGAAGTATACATAAATAAAAATTAAGAATAGTTATGAAAGTCAATGGGAGTGAATATCGGAAAAAGTAATAGCACTCATCCTTGGAATTTGCCCTAAGAGGTTGAATTATCTCGGGTATCGGGAATATGAAAAACAAAAAGTTATCTAAAACTGTGAAAAAAATAAATAGATGTTTTTATGCTCCAACAGAAAGTTTTTCTGATTAACTAAAAACCAGAAAAACGGGGGGAACAATGAACTCGACTGAATTTAAAATTCATAATTCTTCTAAAATATACGGCACTTCTGTAATTGGGAAAGACACAGTAATAATGGAAAATGTGATGTTAGGATACCCTGAACATAGGATCCTGATGGAAATCCTGAAGCAAAACATTGAAATTGAGGACTTTGATTTTCCAGGGTGTATTATAGGTCCGAATTCGATGATAAGAGCCGGATCAACGATATTTTCTAATGTAAAAACTGGAAAAAACTTCAAAACCGGGCATAACGTAATGGTTAGAGAAAATACGGAAATTGGAAACAATGTTCTTATCGGAACTAATGTCATTATAGATGGACATGTGAAGATAGGAAACAATGTCAGCATCCAGGGAAATGTTTACATTCCAACCAATGTTATTATCGAGGACAATGTATTCATCGGGCCCTGTGCAGTTCTGGCCAATGACAAATACCCTATTCGAAAGAAATACGAACTAAAGGGTCCTGTTTTGAGAAGAGGCGCATCTATAGGCGCAAACGCCACCCTGCTGCCGGATGTTGAAATAGGAGAAGGAGCAATGGTTGCAGGAGGAGCACTTGTGACAAAAAATGTTCCCGCCTGGAAGCTTGCAATCGGAGCGCCTGCTAAAATACACGAACTTCCAAAAGATTTAAAGGAATTGAATCAAATATAAACCTATCAAAAAATCAATGTTAAGTAGATTAATTTTACCGGAATTATTAAAAGAGGTCCCAAGATGATCCCAATTGCCAAGCCCTTACTGGGTAAGGAAGAAATTAATGCAGTAACAGAGGTCCTGAGTTCAGGCATGATTGCACAGGGTCCAAAAGTTGAAGAATTTGAGCTTGCTTTTTCTGAATACACTGGTTGTGAATACGCGGCTGCTGTTAACTCTGGCACTGCAGCTTTGCACATTGCGCTTCTTGCCCATGGTATAGGAAAAGGAGATGAAGTGATTACAAGTCCCTTCAGTTTTATCGCAACAGCAAATAGCATCCTTTACACCGGGGCAAAACCTGTTTTTGCAGATATTGAATCAGATACATATAATATAGATCCTGAAAGAATCCAAGAAAAAATCACTCCAAAAACCAGAGCTATTTTGCCTGTCCACCTCTATGGACACCCTGCAGACATGAAAGCTATAATGGAAATTGCAGAAGATGATAAACTTATTGTAATTGAGGATGCTTGCCAGTCCCACGGCGCAGCATGTCTTGGAAAAAGAGTAGGTAGCTTCGGAACGGGAGCATTCAGCTTTTACCCTACTAAAAATATGACAACCAGCGAAGGTGGGATGCTCACTACAGACGAAAAGGAAATTGCGGAAAAGGCAAAAATGATCCGGGCCCACGGCTCAAAAGTACGTTATCTGCATGAAATGCTGGGTTTTAATCTGCGGATGACTGATATCGCAGCTGCAATCGGGCTCGTACAACTTGGAAAGCTGGATGGATTTACCGCAACCAGGCAGAAAAACGCAGAAACTCTCTCAGCAGGGTTAAAAATCATAACCGAAATTGCACCTCCGGTGATAAGAGCCGACTGCACCCACGTATTCCACCAGTATACGATCAGAGCAGAAAAGAGAGATCAACTAGCAGCTTTCCTAAAAGAAAAAGAAATAGGAACAGGGATCCATTATCCTATATCTATTCACAAGCAGCCTGTCTACAGGGAACTTGGATACAAAGATTCCCTGCCTGTCTCAGAAAAGGCAACGGAAGAGGTTCTTTCTCTCCCTGTGCACCCTGCATTATCCAGAACCGATTTGCAGGAAATAGTTGAAGCGATCAAAGAATTTTATGCAAAGGAGTGAGTAGTTCTTCAGCTACTGCATTCTCAGAACTAGGAAGTGAGACTTTTGATAAGAGTAGGAGTAATAGGTACAGGTGCCATGGGACAAAATCACGTAAGGATTTACAGTGAAATGGAAAACGTGGAGCTTGCTGGAATCTCGGATGTAGACCAGAAGCGTGTCGAAGCAATGGCTACGCAATTCAAGACAAAAGCCTTTACAGATTATAAGAAAATGCTTGCTGAAGGGCTTGATGCGGTGAGTGTAGTTGTGCCTACCAAATTGCATAAGCAGGTTGTACTTGATGCTCTTGATGCAGGTGTACATGTCCTTGTAGAAAAGCCTATTGCAGATACGACTGAAAATGCGGATATGATGATAGCAGCCGCAAAAAAGGCGGGAAAAATCCTTATGGTTGGGCACATTGAGCGCTTTAACCCCGCAGTCATAAAACTCAAAGAAATTATAAATTCAGGCACTCTGGGAAAGATAGTTTCAATCTCGACCAAACGAGTCGGGCCCTATAATCCAAGGATCAGGGATGTGGGAGTAATCCTGGACATTGGTGTCCATGACATAGACGTTATCTCATATCTTTACGGTAAGAGAATAAATAGTGTTTATGCAATCGCAGGTGCAGATATTCACTCATTTGAAGATCATGCTTCAATTATCCTGCGCATGGACCACAATTTTGCAGGAGTTGTAGAAACAAACTGGCTGACTCCGCACAAGGTAAGGCAGCTAACAGCGATCGGAGTTAAAGGGGTAGCTTATCTTGATTATATTAATCAAACAGTACAGTTACATGATAATGAATGGATAAGAAAAGCCAAAGTAGAACATAGTGAACCCCTGAAGAATGAACTCACCTATTTCATAGATTGTGCTGCAAATGGTAAAAGCCCTAACCCCTGCGGAGAAGACGGAAAACACGCCCTTGAAGTGGCAATGGCAGCCATAAAGTCCTACGAGGAAGAAAGATTAATTGAAGTAGGACAATGAGCCTGATAAAACTTTAAAGAAGTAATTTGAAGAAGTAACGTCTTAAAAACTTTGAAAATATAAAAAGATTTTAAAAAATCTAAAAAAACAACTTGGAAAGTGAGGAATATGAGTAAATTAGAAAAACTAATCACGGAAAGAGGCCAAATCAGGAAAATAGGAGTAATTGGGATGGGATACGTAGGTATTCCTTCAGCGGTTCTTTTCGCAGATGCTCCATGTTTCAATAAAGTTCTCGGTTTTCAGCGTAACTCAAAAAGCTCAAGTTACAAAATAGATATGCTAAACCGTGGAGAGAGCCCTCTCAAAGGAGAAGAACCAGGCCTCGAAGACCTCATTAACAAAGTCGTAAAAGCCGGCAAGTTCGAATGCACTCCCGATTTTTCAAGGATATCAGAACTTGATGCTGTCACGCTTGCAATCCAAACTCCTTTTGCAAATCCTAAAGACCTTGAACCTGACTTTTCCGCACTCATTGAAGGCATAAGAAACGTAGGAAAATACTTGAGACCAGGAATGCTCGTAGTTCTTGAGTCGACAATCACCCCTGGCACAACAGAAGGTATGGCAAAAAAGATTCTTGAAGAAGAATCAGGCCTGAAAGCAGGAGAAGACTTTGCCCTTGCCCATGCCCCTGAAAGAGTAATGGTAGGCAGGCTTTTGAAAAATATCAGAGAGCATGACAGAATTGTGGGCGGTATCAATGAAGCAAGTACCAAGAGGGCTGTTGAGCTTTACTCTCCTGTATTGACTGTGGGGAAAGTAATTCCTATGAGTGCAACTGCAGCCGAGGTCACGAAAACTGCGGAGAATACTTTCCGCGACCTCCAGATTGCAGCAATGAACCAGCTTGCCCTTTACTGTGAAGCCATGGGCATAAACGTATATGATGTCAGGACCGGAGTAGACAGTCTAAAAGGAGAAGGTATTACAAGAGCTGTACTCTGGCCGGGAGCAGGCGTTGGAGGTCACTGCCTTACTAAGGATACTTACCACCTAGAAAGAGGAGTTAAAATAGGAAACGGACAGCTTGACTATCCGGAAGGTGCAGATTCAATCTACGTGCTCGCAAGAAAAGTCAATGATTTCATGCCTGTACACATGTATAATCTGACTGTTGCAGCCCTTAAAAGAGTTGGGAAGGAGATGAAAGGCTCGAAAGTCGCAATGCTTGGTTGGGCTTTTATCCGAGATTCAGATGATGCGAGGAACACGCCTTCGGAGCCTTACAGGGAGCTCTGCCTGAAAGCAGGTGCAACGGTTAAGGTGCATGATCCTTATGTTGTGAATTACCCAGGAGTTGAGATTTCTGACGACCTTGAAAAGGTAGTCAAGGATGCAGACGCTGTGGTGGTACTTGCAGGGCACAGTGCTTACCTCAATTTAAAGGCTGATTGGGTAAAGGAAGTTACAGGTAAAGCAAATCCGGTTATTGTGGACGGGAGAAACGTAATTGAACCGGACGAGTTTACTGGCAAGGGTTTTGTCTATAAGGGAATTGGGAGGGGCGACAAGAACGAGCATGTAATAATGTGAATATAATCTCAAAGAGATTGATCCAGTCTTTTAAATCTGGAAAAAAGGGTGAAAACAATGATCGAAAAATTAAAACAAAATGAGGAACTCTGGGATTTGTTTACCAAAAAAGAAGAATATAATTTGACCTTTTCTGACCAGTACGACAGATTCCCTTACTATTTAAGCAACCAGAGAAATGTCTTTGATCCCAGAGTTTCGAGATTTCTGGTAGAAAACGGGTTACGCCCTGAATATCCAGATGGAAAAAGATTTGCGGTTTGCCTTACTCATGATATTGACGTGGCGTATCCGGAAAAGTTTTACCCGATCGTTGGAACTGCAAAAGCCTTTGCTAAAGGGAATTTAACAGATGCTATAAAGACACCTTTTTGCAGAATTTGCAAGAAGTTTAACCCTTGCTGGAATTTCAGAGAAATAATGGAGCTGGAGGCAAAATATAATGCAAAATCCAGCTTTTATTTTCTGGCCTTGAGATCTGGAGAGAAAGACTTCAATTATAAAATTGAGGATCTCGAAGCCGAATTAAAATTTATATCCACTCATGGGTGGGAAGTCGGGTTGCATGGAGGGCACGAATCTTACAGCAGCTTGGAAGATATAAAGGAAAAAAAGCAGAGAATTGAAAAAGTTTTAGGCAAAGAAATTATAGGGTACAGAAATCATTATTTGAGATTTAAAGTACCTGATACATGGGAATTGTTAAGCAAAGCAAACTTTAAGTATGACGCAACATTCGGGTATCCGGATTGTGCAGGCTTCAGAAACGGTATGTGCCATCCTTTTAGGCCTTTCAATATAAACACCGAAAAACAAATAGATATCATTGAGCTTCCTCTCATAGTTATGGATCGGACTTTATTAAGAGACTACATGCGACTTGACGTTAAAAAGGCCTGGGAGCTCATAAAAAGCCTTATTGATAAGGTTGAACAATACAATGGTGTAATCACGATTCTATGGCATAATAATACATCTATTGAAGGAGAAGGCCTTAAATATTACGAGAAATTCCTCAAATATGTTTCCGACAAAAAAGCCTGGATTGCAAGCGGAGAAGAGATATATAATTGGTGGTCTACCAACGTTGAACCAAGAGAGTGAAAAATATCTCAGTACGCGGGAATATTCCGCTGATAGTTACCAGTAGCACTAGAATAAATCGAGTTCTCTTCATAAATAAGGCAACATAATCAAATCAATAATAATCAACACTACAGTAGATTGATTAGTACACTTTTTTTCTCAGTTGTGCCAGGTTCCTGGGGCAAGATAAAACGATTGATTCCAGTTTAGGGAGCCTTAATTCGTTTAAATTAACAATAACATTCTGTTCAAATTCTGCTCATAACTGACATCACATTAGAATATATAAAAACTATGGTAAAGTATTGTTAAGGAGAAGAGATCAGATTATTTCAGTTATTACAGTGTACATAAAGTAAAGAAGCAGACAACTTTATTTCAGAAGGGTATATTTATAGGGGGGTTAAAGGGGGAAAAGTCGGAGATATAACATCAGCTTGAGAATTTCATCCCCCAGAAACCGATTTTTCAATATAAAAACAGCTTGAAAACGCAGGAATATACGGAGCTTATCTCTCAAGGAAACTTCATTTAAGGTACTGATATGGATGAGATGACAGCAAACGCAATAGAGAAACAATCTGATAATAGTAAGAAGAAAAGCTTCGCTTTCGATGTGCTGACACTCGCAGGCGGGACAACCTTTGCTCAAATTCTCACGATTCTATCTGCTCCTATATTGACCCGCCTTTATGGGCCTGAGGATTTCGGAATCTGGGCTCTGTACATTTCTATTACCAGCATTATCAGTGTCATTGCATGCATGAGGTACGAGTACTCCATAATGCTACCTGAATCGGATAAAGAGGCTGTAAATCTGTTAGGATTGAGTTTTCTGGCGGTGCTGTTTGTAAGTGGTTTAACCTTTCCAATTATCTGGTATTTTAAAGAGCCTATAGTTAATATTCTGAATTCTCAGCAAATAGGAGACTATCTCTGGCTTGTGCCTCCTTTTATTTTTGTAAATGGTCTATTTCTCGCACTGAATAACTGGAATTCAAGAACAAAACTTTTTAAAAGGCTCTCCCTTTCAAGAGTCTTCAGTTCGGTCTCGAGTACTACAACACAGATAGGCTTTGGGCTTGCAGAAAGAGTAGGCGCAGGCGGGTTGATAGCTGGGAGCCTTGCTGGCCTGTATATTGCCACATTCGTGCTTGGAGGACAGATCTGGAAAGACGATAGGAAATTAATTGTAGAAAGCCTGAGCTGGAAAAAAATTTGTGAAGGGTTTAAGAAGTACCACAGGTTTTCGCTTATAGATACCTGGGCTGCCCTTATGAACTCAGTCTCCTGGCAGCTTCCTGCTTTTCTTCTTTCAGCCTTCTTCACTCCTGCAGTGGTGGGTTTTTATTCTCTTGGCTTTCGTCTTTTGCAGTTGCCGATGAGCTTCATTGGAGGTTCGATATCACAGGTATTTTTCCAGAGAGCATCAAGAGCTTTATCCGAAGGTACTCTCCCTTCTCTTGTTGAAAATGTATTCAGAATGCTTGTGATTATAGGCATGTTTCCGATACTGATCCTGACAATTATTGGCAGCGATGTTTTTACGGTTATTTTTGGAAAAGCCTGGACAGAAGCAGGCGTTTACACCCAGGTCCTGAGCCTATGGGCTTTTGTATGGTTTATCTCCTCTCCATTAACTGCTATATACGTAGTAGTCGAAAAATATCACTTTGGTTTTCATTATAATTTTTTCAACCTGATCACACGCCTCCTTTCCCTCACAATCGGCGGCTTGCTCGGAAGTGCACGCATGGCACTTATTCTTTTTTCAATGTCAGGAATTGTGGTATATGGTTACCTTTGCCTAAAGATGATGTTCTATTCTGGAGTTAAAGCTTCAAAAATCCTGAAAATAGTATTTTCGAATTTTATTCATTTCGTTCCTGCAGGAATTGTTATTATTGCACTTAAAATAGCAGAAATAAACCAGAAATTGCTTGTTATCTTTTCCGGTGTGATGATCTGCTTTTATTACCTGTATATCTTGAAAACCGATTCACAGATGAAAAAGATGATGAGAGAATTTCGAGTTAGATGAATTAGTTCAAAATAATAAAGATTGAAAACTTAAAGTCAGGCTTCAACTCATGGAGCCTCAAAAAGTCTGTTCAAGCGGACTAGAAGAAAACTAGGTCTTTTCCTTAGTAGACTAAAACAGCTTTATCATTTTCATTTTAATAGTTTTAATTTGGCGATTTCCCAGAGTATGCGCCAGGCTAATTATGTATAGAGATTATACAGCTTCAGTTTGCGTGGTCACCTCTACCAAGGAGTGCATAACAATTCCTCTTGCTGTCATATATAGTCCAGCAATAGATAGAAAAGCCATCAGGAACACAGACCAGAAATGGAGATTTTCTATTCCAAAGAAATAATCTTCGAGAAATTTCAAGCCCATGGAGAAACCGCATGTAGCAAGGGCAAAACCCGGTACTGCATAGAAGTACAGAGGCTTATTGGCCTCGATATCCCTCACTACGGCTTTCAGGATTTCAAGCATGTACTTAGTCGGATTTCTGACCTGGTCTCCAAAGCTACGATGGGTGCCTATTTCAACCTCTTTTATGCGGAGGCCAGATTTTCCTGCATCTGCAAGTATATTTTCTATCACCATGCCCTGGGAATCAAAATGAACAATGTCTTTTATAGAAGCTGCACAGGCACGGAAAATGGTCTGCGGATCTCTAATTTTGCGCGGATTTTTTTTGGCAAACCTACCCAGAATGGTCTGCCCAACACGTCGGTAAACGAGAGTGGTCTTGTCCGGATTGTTTAAATACAGGCTACCATTAACTATGTCTGCGCTGCCTTTAATAATCGGAGCAACAAGCCTGGGAATGTCGGCAGGGTTATGATGTCCATTAGAACTCATCGTTACAATAATATCAGCACCAAGATCGGCTGCAGCTTTAAAACCGGTTTCAAGAGCTGAACCTTTTCCTGTGTTAGTCTGGTGTACGATTACTTCAGCTCCGGCCTTTCTTGCGATCTCGACGGTCCGATCTGAACTCGCGTTATCAACGACAATCACATTATCGGTATAGAGCTTTGCGAGAAGGATAATGCTTCCGATGGAAGCTTCCTCATTATAGGCAGGGAGGACTGTAATGATATTTTTTGAGACTTTACCTACAGTGCATTTATTTTTCTTATGTATCATGGCCTGGATACAATCATTCCTAACCATCTGGTCTCTCATCTTTGGATAACCCCTCAATATTGCTTAATTGTACTATATATTTAGAACAAGTTTAGGCATGAAAACTTTAAAAGCCATTAAATATGGAAGAGATTGAGTATGATCAACAGTACAAAGATATTAGTTATTTTAAAGAGAAATTTAGAAGATGAGTATATAAATTTATTGACAGTAAATCTTTAAAAAAATAATTCTTAAGAGGCCCCGGTATCCTGCGGCCCTGTTCAACATAAAAAATAAAACTATATGATCGAAATAGCGGTTATTGAAGATCTTTATTAACGGAGAGATTATAAAAAATATAATTAAGATAATAGAAAGGTAAGCTCCAAAATCAATAGTATGGAAGCCCAGTACCTTCAGGATTTCAGTCCCGCAGGTTATAAGAACTTCTTGAGAATTTATCTATTGGCACTTTAGATTTCAAAGCAATATTTTTCTTATCCGCCACTTGCCGCATTTTTTAGCACTGTGAATTCTAAGGAGTGAAGAAAATTGATAGAAATAAGACAGATTAACCGAATTTGCTTAAAATGAATAAAAAAGAGCTATTAAAAGTGAAGTAGTACGAAAATGCTTATCAAGTAAAATAATTAGGTTATCATTATTAGAATAAAATAAATAGAAACAGTTAAAAAAGACTCAGGAAAAGAAATAAAAAGGAAGCTGGGAATAAAGAAGGAAGTACTGTGTAAGAGAATGGCAGAAAAGTGGCATGTATTAAATAAAATGGACAGAAAAGTGGAAAGAAAATTTTGAATATTCCGCGTCCTGGAAAAATAGATCGAAAGAATAAAATGTCTTAGAAAAATATTTATTTTTCTAAAAGAAACTGAAAAAAGTATACTTTGATTACAGCTGGATGACCTGCATGACCGGAAAAAAAATTCCCTCAGACCTGTTTATTGTTATGGGGCTCGTGCTCCTTACAGATATTCTTGTGCTCACCCCCGGAATAAGTGAAACAATGATCCGGAACACAATTGGGCTACCTTTTGTGCTTTTTTTACCAGGGTATGCTCTAATTGCAGCGCTTTTTCCTGCAAAATCAGATCTTGATGGAATCGAAAGGGTGGCTCTTTCTTTTGGACTAAGCATTGCAGTTGTGCCTTTAATTGGCCTTGGTCTCAATTATACTCCGTGGGGTATCGCAACTCTTCCAATCCTTACAAGCCTATCCACTTTCACCTTTATCATGTGTGTACTTGCATATATGAGACGGGCAAAGCTTCCAGAGACTGAGACTTTCAATGTCTCCTTCAGGGCAACAGCACTTTCGCTCAAAGCCGAGATCATGGAAAATTCAGAATCAAAATTAGATAGAGCTCTTACGGTTTTTCTGATTCTATCCATCCTCTTGTCTGTAGTAACCCTTGTGTATGTAATCGTAACTCCAAAGGAGGGGGAACATTTTACTGAATTTTACATACTTGGACCACAGGGGAAAGCCGACAATTATACTACAAATTACACGCTCGGGCAGAGTGGAACCGTAATAGTTGGAGTTGTAAACCATGAGTATAAGCCCGTGAATTACACAATGGAAGTAAAACTTGAAAATAAATCACTCTCTATTCCGGAAAACGTGAAGCATATCAGTCTTGCTCATAACGAGACCTGGGAAAAACCAGTTGTTTTTACGCCCCCCTTTGAGGGAAATAAGATGAAACTTGAGTTCCTGCTCTTTAATGAAACTGAGAAAAGCGTGCCTTATAGAGATCTTCATCTCTGGATAAATGTAAATGCAACAAAACAACTCGGAAATTTAAATATTCAGGGAGTGGAAAATTTAGCTTAAACAGGTATCCATTAAATCCCCTAACGACTTCTAACACAGGTCTTAAGCTGTATGGAATGCAGTTTAAAAATTCCGTCTTTGTGGTTCAATCATCCAGATTGAACTTCTTCTTTTATAAAGAATTAAATTAAACTCTTATAATATATTTGATGCATTGAAAACCCTCTTTGATATCTTTGCTTTCTAGAAAGAACTACTGTACAAATTATATTGTACCTTAGCGGAAAGCAAGGGTAGAAATCCTATTTTTGAGAGATTTCGGAACCTCATGAAAATTGAGTTATTATAAGGAACACTGTTCACAAAAATTCATATATCTTGCAATAATATTTTATACAGTTTTTAGATGTACTAAAGCTGATAAATCTGACAACTTTTATTATAATAATAAGATGTTGCCAAACGATATACAAAATAAACCTAAACTCGTCCCACTAAAAAAGGAGTTATTCCATGAAAAAGTCAACTAATTCTCATAAAAGTAAAAGAGAACTCAACCCCCTTATTATTGCATCATTTTTTTCCTGGAAAACATCAGAGACTGAAAAAATAGATCAGGAGAATTTTGAGCTGAGAAAACGCAGGATCCTTACTGCAGTACCGGTCCTGTGTATTGTACTTGGTGAAATTTTG
>JAMXLQ010000013.1 GCA_024280975.1 Methanosarcina sp. | reverse complement strand
GGGTGTCCCATCAACCGTTAGGAGCAGGGCAAGCCGGCATATTCTTTTCTTTCCGAAGGCCTCTTTGAGATGGGTAAGAGCTCCCGAAGCTTTTGCAGTGCCCCTGATAACTGCATCAACTTTTCTTGAAACCATAAGTTCTGCAAGAGTCTTTTCGGGCTCGTCAGTATCTACTACTTCGAGTTCTGTACCAATCTCATCGATTTCTTTCTTAATTCCTACCAGGACTACCTGTGCATATCCCAGTTCCTGGGCTTTCCAGGCACTCTCAAGCATCTTGGGGTTTGGGTCCCTTATCCCCATAGCTACTCTGGCTCTGTTTGCCCTGGCTCTTACTTCGATAGCCTCAAGGAGAGCATCCATGCTATTCTTTTCCATGTCCATCCTAACTTTTGTGTAAGATTTTAAGTAGTTCAAAGAAGTACAAACACGATCATTAATTAATTTTGTCCCCGCAGAGTTCCGTCACCCGAGTCCCGTCTCGGGAGGACGGAGCCCTTTTCGCTCACTTCGTTCGCTCAAGAGGGCTGAATTATAATAAATGCTGAATCTAAACCCACAAAATTCAACGAAGTTAACTTATTTGAGAAATACTTATGGCCTATTATTGCAATATTTGGATAGCGGGAAAATATACAGGGAAGAAAGCGCGACGTAGTTTTTTCTGTTGTTTTATGTAGTTAACATAGTCTGATAAGTTTTTCCATTCTCGTTGTTGATTATAAAATGTTGGTGGGTTAAAACTAAGGAGAGTGTCTGCAACTGAGATGAAGGGAATTACCAATGCAGTTTTTTTGCCTGAGTTTGTTCTGGTAATTGGAAGTATCTCTTTTATGAGAGCAAAAAGACTTTAATACATATGGAAGTGTAAATTTAGTGTTGCTATTTGAAAATCAGTATCAGATGGTAGTAGGAGTAAAGATCTCTACAGAGTGAAAAGATTAAAATGTATAGGGTTAAGAATGAGTTCTTTTTTTATTGGTATGGTTTAAGATGACGTTGGCAATTGAATGGGCTGAGAAATACCGCCCCCAGAGCCTGAGGGAAATTGTAGGGAATAAGAAAGCAGTGCAGGATTTGCGAACCTGGGCTGAAAAGTGGCTTTCAGGCGTTCCCGAGAAAAGGGCAGTGATCCTTCACGGGCCTGCAGGTGTAGGGAAGACCTCTACTGCCCACGCTCTTGCTCGTGATCTGGGTTGGGAAGTAATCGAACTCAATGCAAGTGACCAAAGAACTGCAGGTGTTATCGAGAAGGTTGCAGGATCGGCAGCTTCAATGAACACCCTCTTTGGAGGAAAGCGCCTGATTATTTTGGACGAAGCGGACAATCTTCATGGGACTGCAGACAGAGGTGGAATGCGAGCTATTGCAGGAATTATAAAGAGCGCGCTTCAGCCTATTGTGCTAATTGCAAACGATATTTATGGGCTGACTCCTACGATTCGAAACCTCTGTCTTGAAATAAAGTTTGGATCTGTGCAGAGCCGCTCTATAGTTCCTGCTTTGAAGAAGGTATGTGAGAGCGAGGGAATTCCGTGCAGTCTGGATGCAATCCAGCAAATTGCTGAAGATGCGGGAGGCGATCTCAGAAGCGCAATTAATGATCTTCAAGCATCAGCCAGTGGGAGAAACACACTGGAAGTTGAAGACATCAGAACTTCAGGAAGGGATGTCAAGGAAAATATCTTCAAGGCAATGCAGAGAATCTTCAAGAGCACGGACTGTAAGAAGGCCCTGGAAGCTGCTCGTGGGCTTGATGAAAGTCCCGAAGATCTTGTACACTGGATCGATGAAAATCTGCCTGTCCAGTATGCCTCTAAAGATGGAGATCTCGGGGACATACGAAACGGTTTTGGTTACCTCTCCAGGGCTGATCTTTATCTTGGGCGCGTAAAAAAACGGCAGAACTACGGGATGTGGAGGTACGCCAGCATGCTAATGGTCTGTGGAGCTGCAATCTCGAAGACAAAACCCTATCCCGGATTTATTAAGTATCAGTCACCTTCTCTCTGGAAAAGGATGGGACAGATACGTTCGAAGCGAGACCTCAGGGATAATATAGCTTCTAAAGTTGGAGAACACAGCTTCGAATCCATGCGTTATTCAAGAAATAACTTGCTGGATATTTACTCCCGAATGTTAAAGGATGAAGAGTCTGCAATTGAAGTTACGGCAAGTCTAGGGCTTGAGCTTGAGGAATTGATATATCTCTCGGGAAGCGCAAAAGCCAGCAAAAAGTTACAGAAAATTTACGACAAGGCACAGGAACTCCTCCTTGAAGGGAAAGAAGAATCCGATAAAACGGAATTTTTTAGGGTTTTCACTCCTTCAGGCGATGATAAAGAGGTTTCTTCTGGTTGTGCAGTTAAGACTTCTGAGATAAAAACTGTGAATACTTCTGAGAATCCTGGAGCTTCCGATTCTCGGACTTCCCAAGGCGGGCAGAAGACCCTTAACTTTGGAATTGATACTTCTTCTGAGATTTCCAGAAAAATCAATAGTTCGGGAATTAGTACTTCTGATACTCTTACACCTGATAATTTTACCTCTGTTACCCTGACATCTGACAGTCTTAAGTCCAGTATCCCTGAACTTGATAATCTTCAGATTAAGAATCCTTCTCCTCGACCTGAATCCTTTGAGATGAAAACTTTTCCTGACTTTGAACCGAGAGAGAGAATAATTTCTCATGAGTTTTCAGAATCCAAAGAACCTACAAACTGCGAGCCTGTTGTCAGAAAAGTTCTTGGTAAGTCTGAAAATTCTAATAAACCTGCAAATCCTGAGATTAAGGCGAACGAGACTTCTAAAAAAGCCGAGTCAAAAACTCAAAAAACGCTCTTCGACTTTTGATTTTTCTCATCTTTTGATTTTTTTATCTTTTGTTTTGGTCTCTTACCTTTTGTTTAATTTTCTCGATTTCTTTCTAGTTTTCTTACCTTTTATTCAAAGGTGAATCGACTTTTTTCTTTCGAACTACTGCGTTACATGAATATTTTTTCAGAGTAGGTAATACTGATTAGAAGGAAGCTGAGAGTCAAAATCAACTAAGGATTAAATAAATTGTACTAAAGTAGTCTGTTCCCGATAAGTTAAGATAAATGCTTAGTAGGGTTAGATAACCTCAGATTAAGCTAAATACAGATAGGTTAGATAACCCTAGACAAATTATTATTAATTGACAGAAAAGTTTCCTAACCCGCAGGAAACTGGTAAAAACAGATAAAGAAAGGTTTGTGAGCGGGTTGGAGAGTTTGGGGAATATTTGGGGGAAATAGTTGGGGGATATGGGTTTGGGGGTTATACTATGGAAAAGAGACCCGCTCACTCGGTATGAATATCTATTCATGTTATAAATAACTTTTCATTTTATATTTTGTAATTTATAATTTCTACACTATAGTTCCAGGCTCATTTATTTAACTGCAAACTTTACTTCACGATATAAAACTTGATAAAAATAAAACTAATGATTGATGAGTAAAAATAAGACCTTGGGTAGAATTAAGGCTTTAATAAATATTTCGATTTTGATTCGAACAAAATGAGCGGGTTGGGGAGTATGAATTGGGGTGTTGGGGGTTTGGGGTTATCTAATAAAAGAGAGACCCGCTCACAAATTACATCATGCTAACCTAATATAAATATATTTTGCTTAATTCTTTTGTCTTTCCATAACTATCTCAGGCTTACCTGTAAATGGGATCGTTTTGACTCTTGAAAACAAGTAAACTCTATTTCCACTTTCAGTTTTTTCTGTCTAAAAAAGAAATTAACTCTCAGAATAACTTGCAAAATTTTTATAGCATAATTACATTTTCATTCAGTTTAGTCAGACTTTTATTCAAGAATAAGAGCCTGATTTAGTGCATAATTGGTTCCCAGATAAGCCTTAAAGCTCTTTTCTAACAAAAGACATATATATAACTAGTGACATTTTGGTCTTGCACTTAGAGCGATTCTATAAATGTAAGCACAATGGGCTCGTGGTCTAGTCGGTCATGACATCGCCTTTACACGGCGGGGATCCTGAGTTCGAATCTCAGCGGGCCCATTCCCTTTATCTTCCTTGTTTTCTGATTCTAAGAACGTATTGACTTTATTTTCTAATGCTTCAAGTCTTGATTCGAGGTCAGATTTGCTTTCTGGTTGTGTAACTTTTAGTTCACAATTAAGCTCTTCTTCAAGGGCAATTACATAAACAGGCTTACCGTTAAATTCTGTTTTGAAAATGTGAGCAGTTTCTCCTGCAACGTCCATTTCCGATTGTGGAAACCTTACTAATGGATATGTAATCTCTGGTTTTACCTTATGTTTCATGATCTTGGATTTTCCCAATAATTTCATTTTTTTACCTCTATACCGTCAGATAATAAATTACTAAGTATTTATGTAACTTTCTATTTTCTCTCACGTAGAAGAATAGACCGAAGAATATTTGTAAAATATATCTTTCAATTAAATAATTTGTCCATTATATTTTTATTTATTAAG
>JAMXLQ010000012.1 GCA_024280975.1 Methanosarcina sp. | reverse complement strand
AAATTGGAATATCTTTACTGCCTATATTTCTCAGCTTTATTTCATAAGTATAATTCTTTCCGGCTTCGACAAGGTCATTTACGTAAGGTGTAAGAATCTGGACTGATGGCTTGACCAGTACCTGTATGTTCAACTGCATCGTGCCTGGGAAATTCGGATAAGAACCGGCTACGTCTCCTTCAGGCACTTTTTCCGTGAAAGCAAGGAGTACGGCATAGTTTCCAAGGTCGGCATCTTTCGGTATGTCCACCTTTACCTGAAACTCCTGTTTTTCTCCGGGCTTTAGAGACTTCTCGGAGGGGCTTATGCTGATCCAGCTTTCGTTTATGAAATTTTCCGTGTAAGGAGTGATTACGGGCTTTGGCTTCAATTCAATTGTCTTGTTATCTTTGTTCTCAACAGTTACAGTAAAATTTTTACTATCTCCTGGTTTAAGTTCCAGATATTTATAAGTCGGGTCAATTTTGATTTTGTCAAATTTGGGGAAATAATCCCCGGCATAACTCGAAGATGAACTCGAAGATGATGCAACACCTGCCGCTACTTTTGGCTGTATCTCTTCTTTCACAGGCGTGGCAGCATCTCCATTCCCTACTCCTGCACAGGCAATCGAAAGGACTGCTATAACAAGGAGTCCGCACATAGTTCCTTTTAAAGCCTTAATATCCAGTATACGCATACTTTTTCACCTCGCTCATTATTTATTAAGGCGCGAAACTTATAAAATAATTACCTAAACTACGAATGGATTTGTAGTTATCTCCAGAAAATAAGGAATTAAAAAGCTTGGTTTTCGTTTTCTTCTTTCTTTTTGCATTTTGCTTCAAAAGAAGGAGAGATAATTATTTCCTGAACTCCGGCCTTTGCCACATCCAAATCTGGAGGTTCAGACTCTATCGAAAAGAGGCAAGCGGAAATACATATCAAGCCAAGCCGCAAAATTGAACATCTGATAGGTAATTAGATTGATATGCAGGTAATCAAATTGATATATACGTAACAGCGAGTTGATACTAAGGTACCCAGACTATGAATTGCTCCGATTCACGTAAAATTTTTGTTTTGAGAAAGAAGGCCTTTATTTTCAGGAAGGAGTGTATTTTTTGCTTAAAGAGAGAGTATTCGACAGAATTTTTGATGCAGGTTTCAGGATCCAGCAGAAGTCCAGAAAGGCTTCGTCACGTGAGGCTCTCTTTGGATCCAGTCCTATAATTGATGCGGATTTTGTTGAGGTAGATGAGGATTTTTTTCGAGATCCGAGTTCCTCTCCTGAATTGAATTCTGGATCAATTGACTCCGAACTCCTGGAAAAACTCAGAGAATACCTTAGAACAAGGTCTGAAGAGGAAATTTCCGAGATCTTTGAAGAGGTCCGTAAAATTCTGGAGAGTAGAGATTCTGAAAGTGATTTCCAGAAAGCTTCTGGAGAAGAGACTCCAATTAATCAAAGATCAAGACTAAAAAAGATCTCAAAGAATGCTTTTAAAATCTGTCTGGAAACCGTTTCTTATGGACGGGAGCGCATAGTAAGCGCCTCAAAAGTAGCTTCCTCAAAAGCCTCATCAATAGCATCTGAAGGAAAAGAATCAATAGCAGATTCCTCGAAAAAGCTTAATGAAAAATGGAATAACTTAAGCCCCAGAGATCGTAAAATCATTTCCGAATTGATAGTTGCAGTGATCGAAATAGGGTTGCTTAAAGGGGCAAGCCGGAGTAAAAAGGCTGCGTTTGCTGTCCTGTCAAGCATATCCAGGCACCAGACCCCAGCCCGGAAAGATCTGGAAGATTTTGGAGAAGGTTTACAGAAACTTTTCAAACGCAGGCATTAAGGTACGAAGGCAGGGAACTTTCAAAAAATGTATGAAGTTATAAATTTCCTGGAACTTAAAACCTGTAAGGCTTGCTTATAGCCTTCACAAAACTTGCAGGGCTTTCCCCAACATCCCAGTTTTCGGCATTCCTTATAAGATATGTGTGATCAGAAACCTGTTCCAGTCCGCCAGCATCATAATTTCCTATTATCAGGGAGAAGATCCGGGCTCTTCTTTCAGCTTTTATCTCATTCCATTCCCTAATAAGGGGTCTTTCTGATAGTTCGGAGTAGCCATCAGTAAGGAAAAGGAGATCGGCTCCTTCAAAGGCTTTTTCGTTTTTCATAGCTTTGAGGCCTGCACGAAGTGCGGTATTGAAATCGGTGCCGCCTCCAAAAGTCAATTTCAGGAATTCTAAAAACTCCTCTCCCATGCGTTTTTTATTTGTAAGCTCAATTTCAACGGTCTGCCATTTCGAGGAGAAGAGAATCACTTTAACATCCCTATTTTCCTTCAGCATTCTTCTTGTGATTGCCAGAAGTACGGCTTTTGCAAGAAGCTCGGGGCTCCCCCGCATTGAAGCTGAGGTGTCTACCAGGGCGACTACAGGTCCCTTTCTCTTTTTCCCTGCAGTATCTGAGTTCCAGTTCTTCCCTTTTAACTGATAGGTCAGGAGTTTTCCCTCCAGCATATCAGCATAGAATTTGCGCTTCAGAAGAGGGTTTTTTAGCTTTACGGCTTCAGCTGGAAGCAATGTCTGGAGATCGCCTGAAAAGGTAACCGAATGAACTTCGCTTTT
This sequence comes from Methanosarcina sp., assembly GCA_024280975.1. Classification (GTDB taxonomy): domain Archaea; phylum Halobacteriota; class Methanosarcinia; order Methanosarcinales; family Methanosarcinaceae; genus Methanosarcina. The sequence continues at coordinate 5,300 of JAMXLQ010000012.1, read as the reverse complement.
ACTGTAAGGCGATAAATTCAGCTTTTTTGAGCCATACTCAAGTTCGATTCTTCCTACCTGTTCAAGAATTGCGTTAAGGTCCGGACTCTTTTTGAGAATTGCGGCATATTTTTCAAGGTTTCCAAAGTATTCTCTGTGAAGGGCCTTCAAAGAGTAGTCCCAGGCCCTACCCGGAAAAAGCATTGAGAGCATTTCGAGCGTCTCAAGGTGATCTTCCATCACAGGGATAAGCTCTTCAATTTTTCCAGCTACGCTTTCTTCTATAACAGAATCCAGTGCCTCTCCTGCCTTTTCTGAAGCTATGAAATCCAGAGTCATTGAGGCAAGTCTTTCGGAACTCACAGTTTTTTCAGCCTGCTGATCCGGATTTTTCTCATTCTTGTACTCAGAGTTTTGCAGGAAACTTTCTTGTTTGAGAGAACTTTCCTCTTTGAGGGAGTTTCCCTGTTTGCTTTCTTGAGTTTCCTCTCGATTGAATACATTCGGATTTTCCTTTAGCCGGAAATTTCTCTCTATATCCCGTATCCTGTTTCTTTCCCATGTTGATTGAGTTTCATCGATCAGATCTTTCAGGGCTTTAAGGCTTTTTTCGAGGTTTTTTGCGAATTTTTTTGAAAACTCGGTCTCTATCTTTTCATAGTCGTCCAGAAGTGTAAAGAGTTCTTCAAGCAGAGTTTTTAGTATAAAAATACCTGCCAGATTGTTGGTTCCGGCGAGAGCTTTTATTTTGGTCCAAACCCTGAAATCCCTCAAACCGATAAAGATCGGATAAAAAGCTCCGTATTTGCTCATAAATAGCTTTTCATCCTTTATTTCATACCCCTCTTCTGAAAAGAGCTCGTAAACAAGAATTTCCGCAATTTCTTCCCTTATTTGCCTTGGAATTCTTCGTGGAGTCGCCAGGATCTCTCTAAGTTCAATATTCAATATTGCAGAAGGGTTAAAGGCGTGGCTGAATAATAACGATGAACCTGATCCGGGAACGTCTTCAAAATCTTCCTTCCGCCTTTTTAATTCCTGCATATTTTTCCTTTTCCGGAAATTCTCCTAGCTTTAGAGAATCTATAAGTTTTAAAAATTCATACGCTTTAAAAATCCTGTAAATATCAAGAAGATTTTATTCTAGTTTTCTCTTATTTCTCAAAGATTTTTCAGTTTCAAGCTACCTCTTCTGCCTTTTCAACAGTCACATCAAATACCCTGGGTTTTTCCAGCAAGAGCCTTATTTCGCTTAGATTGTTAGCAATCTCGTAGACATCCGTATTTTTGGATCGGTATTTCATCAGGATTTCCTGGCTGTCCTGTCCTGAGACCCAGAGGTTTTCCCTAAGAGTGTTCTCAAGGGCTTTTTCTTCTTCCTGGATCTGCCTTCTGAAATAGTTCAGTCTCTCCTCCAGATTTTCGTATTCTTTTTCATAGAGCTTCTTATCTCCGTAATCGAGGCTGATCTTGAACTGAAAATCGTATTTCTTGCGGAATTGTTCTGCCAGGGATTCGAAATTCAGGGAACTGTTGACATTGCTATAATCCAACCCGAAACTGTATGTGTGAGTTGGAAACTCGGTATGATGTTTCAGCAGATCAAGGGCATTGTCAAATGTGAGGTTCCTCTGGGCTCTAACTCCTGAAAACCTTGAGCTTTTCATGCCGCTTGTTGTTTTTCTATCTTCTTCATAGCACTTATTACAGGCTACAAGATCTGGAAGGTCCTGCTGCAAGCAGCTGTAAATGGAATTTTTCAGGTCAAAAACGTCCAGTTTCAGTTTTCCGGTATCCGTGCCCCCTGAAACAACCTTATCCAGAATGAGCTTCCTGATTGCTTCCTTCTGTTCGGGCACTTCCCAGAGCATATGCTGTAGCAGGACAGCAGTCATCCGGTTTACGCTAGTATGCCCGTTTACAACGGAGGCGACCCTGAGTATATTTACAGTTTTTTTCCAGCGCCTGTCCGAGATAAAGATATTTGAATTCTTAAGTTCTCTTCTGAGTGCCTTTATAATTGCCCTAACTTCAGGCTCAACCGGGAGATCTCTTGCTCTCTTCTGGACCTCTTTTATGTCTTCTATACTGAGTTTCGTCGAGGGTACGAAGTCTTCTGTATTTTTAAAGATCAAATCTTCAAGGTTCTCTTCGTGCTGGATATAATCCACTCTGTACCTGAACAAAAAACGGTCGTAAAGAGCTTCTAGGCTTTCATCTTCTTCAGGCAGCTCATTGGAAGCCCCAAAAACGGAAAAAAGAGGCACATCAATAAGCTCCTTGCCGTTATGGTATTTCCTCTCGTTTAGCACAGTCAGCAGGCTGTTTAAGATAGAACTGTTCGCCTTAAAAATCTCATCAAGCAATGCTATATGGGCAGTCGGAAGGTAACCTTCTACCCGTCTGCTGAATTCATCCCTCTCAAGTGCCTTAAGGGAAAGCGGTCCAAATACTTCTTCAGGTGTGGAAAAACGAGTTAGAAGATAATGGAAAAAGTTTCCCCCCTCAATAGTTTCACAGATCTTGTTTGCAAGCAGAGTTTTTGCAGTTCCTGGAGGGCCAAGTAAAAGGACATGTTCGCCGGAAAGGAGTGCAAGAAGAGACCCGTTGATTTCAGCATCCCGTTCTTTAAAGTAATCCGAAAACTCCTGTTTGATATTGATAACTGTATTTTTTAAATCCAGGACTTTCATAAATTCCAAAACCTTTATAAATTTCTCTTTTTTAGCATCGAGCCTTTAGTGTACGAGAAGGGTGCTACAATAGCGATTGTAAGTCGTTAAAATAATGTTAAAAGTGAACTCTCAATTTTATGAGTTTTGCCTTAATTAATTTTTCTAAAAATTTCTGTCCCTACCACCAATATGCCTGCGGACTATGTTTCTTCTCAGTGATATACCTTTCTGCTTTATTATGAAGCCCATGTTTTTAGTAGATCTCAACGCTGGTTCTGGTACCCATCTTGATTAATTGATCAATGCCTGAAATTAGCAGCATCCTTAAATTAATCAACATTCAGATCAATTGGTATCCTGAAATAGTCAATATCCAGATCAATTAGTCTTGGATTAACCAATATCCAGAAATCGATTAAATTTCCGGAAGGCTTTACATGAATGATTTTGAACTTGAAAAATACAGCCGGCAGATACTTCTTTTTGGGGAAGAGGGACAGGAAAAGTTGAAGAATGCAAAAGTGTTGGTTGCCGGGGCAGGTGGGCTTGGAAGTCCGGTTTCCACCTACCTTGCAATAGCCGGAGTCGGAAAAATAATTCTTGCAGATTTCGATTCCGTAGATCCCAGTAATCTAAACAGACAGTTCCTACATCACGAAAAGGACATAGGAAGGCTTAAGGTAGAATCAGCAAAGGAAAAACTACTTTCTATGAATCCGGATATTGAGGTTGAAACCATATCAGAAATGCTTACCGAATCAAATCTTGATGCTCTGATTCCAGAATGTGATGTTATAGTTGATGCACTTGACAATCTCGCAACAAGGCAGATCCTTAACAGGCTTGCCATAAAAAGAAGGGTTCCTTTAATCCATGGAGCAGTTACTGGTTATGATGGTCAGGTGACAACAATAGTGCCTGGAAAAACCCCCTGTTTTTACTGTATTTTTCCGCGCATTTCCAAAAAAGAAGTTTTCCCGGTTTTAGGGGCAACCCCAGGTATCATCGGTTCCATCCAGGCAAACGAGACAATTAAGTTCCTGACAGGGCAAGGGAAGCTTTTGGAGGGTCGCCTTCTGTTCTGGAACGGGCTTTCAGGAAATTTCAGTGAAATTTCACTCTCAAAGCTAAATAATTGCCCGGTTTGCGGATATCTTTCGGAGGAACGCGAAAATAAATAAGAATTTTACCCCTCTAAGCCAGAATATACCTTTATTTCAACTCTCTGATGCCTATTGGTCAATTTTTATATATCTCCAGTAATAATATCTTATAGGGTATTTTATGCGAGGGGGATTTGATGAAAAGGAAAGCCAGACCAGTTGAGAAAGAAGTCAATGTTTGGGACTGGAACTCAAGTTTATGGTCTTATGGTTTCCAGGATCTAAATACTTCCGTGCCTGCTTCATTTTCTACTTCTATCTCGAATGTGCCCTATTTTGACCTTCGGATCTATCGAGAATCTGTGGTAAAGTCGTTGATAAAGGCACACAGTAAAGATATGTACCGGCTGCTTGGGAATATTCACTTTGATGGAGAGTATTACAGAGTAAAATGGGCAAATTCAGGTGAATGGGAGTACTGCTGGGACCTGGCTGTTAAGGTTCAGTTTTTTGGAAAAATGCTGGGAATGACTCTTTACCCGAAACGCCTGGTTTCGCAAAAAGAAAAAAGAATTGTCTATCGGTCCATGATCCTAGTTAACCCTTACCAGCTCTGGGACGCGGCTCTTGTAAGTAAATTCTGGAACTTGCAGGAGAGGGTTGAATACCTGATAGCCAGAATTCTTTTTCATGAATGCATACATGTTATGATCTCGCTTGGAAATATTCTGCCTTCAGGCTTCGGACATACGGATATTTACCTTGAGTTCAGGAAGATGTTTGAAATCTCGGTCTCTAAGAAGCTTTCCACCGAGCTTCATAATGTACAGTTCCGTCTATGGAATCTTGTATTGTTTGGAGCAGCAGGTTCTGAAAATGAAAAAAAACTACTTGAAAGAGTTCAGGAAATATACGAATTCCTTATAAACGAAAAGTACAGTAATCAGAAAACTGGAAAAGCTTTTAGTTTTCCTCCAAACAACAAAAGCATTGCTAGAAAATACGCATGGATCGCAGCTGTCAAAGCCGGAGGAAGCAGGCAGGTTAGCAAAAGAGTCTGGCAGGTAGAGGTTCGCAGGCTCAGCATAGCACTGAGAGAACTCTTTGATGGGATTGATACGGAACTAAGTAACATAGGATTTACATGGAAGTAAATAATAAAGGTTGCATGGAATCAAATAGTACAAGGTTAAGAAGTTGATTAATTATTGAACCCGTGGGGTTTCTGACCCTCTCCGGTCATATCCTTAAAGTTTTTTCCTGGTATCCCTATTATTTAATTCTTTTTTCTGTTTTCTATCTATCAAAATTTTCAAATGTTTTATACTTATTTTCCAGTTATGTAAGCGAGTTGCCTTGATTTTTAGCTCCTAACCGAATTTTCTTAAAACATCTTAATTTTCTTAAAATATCTTAATTTTCTTAAACATCTTAATTTTCTTAAAATATCTTAATTTTCTTAAACATCTTAATTTTCTTAAAACATCTTAATTTTCTTAAAACATCTTAATTAATTTTTTTAAAACATATCCTTTAATTTTTT
>JAMXLQ010000011.1 GCA_024280975.1 Methanosarcina sp. | reverse complement strand
ATATCTCCGGTTTTGTTGCGAATATAGCTTCTAATACTGGTTTTATCTTGAAGAACCATAGTTGGAATCCCTCAGAAAAAAAGGTCAAGAGGAAGATTTCCACTGTATCTGAAGTGTTGAATACTTTTCCTGTAAAAAGCAGTAAAAGGATCATAAATACTTGAGTTTTGATTGAAGTTGAATAAATTCTTGCTCCTGAACTGGTAAGTCTATATTTTTGCTAGAGCTAGTTGTAAATTTGTAAAAGAAAAAAAGCTCTCAATTAAAAGAGATAAGATTTGTGGAGTGAGAATATGAATAAAAATCTGTTAAAAGCGTGGGAAAGATGAGATAATAGAGGAATTATGTCCGAAAAAAGGAGTTAATATGACAATGTCAAGGTAAGAACCCCGTTGAAAAATGATCGATTTATTTGAGGTAGAAACGAAATAAATAAACGGAAAGAAACAGAGAATAAATATTGAAAATGAAACTGATCCTTAGCTATGTTGTAAAAAGTTTTGACAAAAAAGAGATTTTGCGGGGTGCGAACTTTGCCTTTGAAAAGGGGAAAATTTACGGACTCCTCGGTAGAAACAGTGCAGGTAAAACCACGCTGTTTAACTGCATCAATGAAGATTTGAAGATTGACGACGGCTCAATTCTCCTTGAAGAAAACGGAGTGAAGAGAGAAGTTTGTCCAGACGATATCGGATATGTTCTGTCGACGCCAGTCGTTCCGGAGTTCTTAACAGGCAGAGAGTTTTTAAAGTTCTTTCTTGACATCAACCTGAAAAAAATTCCGGACATTAAGCCTATTGACGAATATTTCAATCTTGTAAAGATCGGAATCGAAGATCGTGACAGGCTTTTGAAGGATTATTCTCATGGCATGAAGAACAAGATGCAAATGCTTGTAAGCTTCATCGCAAATCCCTGCATTCTACTTTTAGACGAGCCACTGACCTCATTTGACGTTGTGGTCGCCGACGAAATGAAGACGCTATTGCGCCAAATCAAAAAAGACCACATTATTATTTTTTCCACTCATATCATGGAGCTTGCGCTGGATTTATGCGATGAGATCGTGATCCTGAGCGGCGGGGTTCTGGAAAAAATGGAAAAGGATGACCTCAGCAACGAGGCCTTTAAGGATAAGATCATTCAGGCCCTCAGGAAGGATGAGAATGATTGAAACTTTCCTCATGTCCTTCAGGCTTAAAAACGCATACCAAACTAATGGCATTATCTATTCGCTCAAATCCATCCCTGTCATCAAAAGGCTGCTACCGGTCTCACTCTATGGAAGTCCGGGGCTGAAAAAATTTGCCAATTTAGTCAGCATCCTGTGGGAGATCATCTCGATGTTTTTGGACAAGCTGCTTTATTTGCTTATTCTGATCTTTCTCCTAAAAGACCTAATGAAAAGCAGCTCCGCGAACAGCTTTATGCATATATTTTTCTTTCTGACCATTGCAGGCGGTTTTCTCAACACGCAAATATTTCATCCCACCAAAGACAAGTATTATGCCATTTTTCTCATGCGAATGAGCGCGCGTGATTATACGCTTTCGAATTACTTCTATTTCCTTTTGAAAATTGTTGTCGAATTTTTGCCTTTCACGCTGCTTTTCGGATTGCTTTCCGGGGTACCTATCATTATCTGCCTTATGATGCCGCTTTTTGTGGTTTCCATAAAACTGATTTTTACTGCCTTCGCGCTTCATAGTTATGTCAGAACCGGCCATGCAAAAAATGAAAATAAGCTCAATCCGGTTGCCTTGGTTGGCATTGCTGCATCATTGACTGCGGCATATCTCCCGCCGTTTCTCGGCTATGCCATGAACGGAGCTATTTTTTTCGCGTTGTTTGTCATTTCTGCTGTTATGGCTGTATTTTCCTTTTTGTATGTGCTCAAATTCCGTGAATACCGAAGTATTTGCAAGGAACTTCTCACAGCGGACAGTTTTGCTATGAACAAAAAAGGCATGGTTGCACGAGCTGTTCAAAAATCTTTGCAAACGAATATAGACATTAAGGCAACAAGCAGCAAAAGCGGTTATCAGTATTTCAACGACCTTTTTGTTAAGCGGCACAGCAGTCTGCTTACCAAATCGGCCAAACATATCACCTTTATTTCCCTTGCGGCGCTTGCGTTTTCCATCACGGCCTGTTTTCTTATCCACGGGGCAAAACCGATAATAAACGGGATGATGCTGACTTTTTTGCCTTATTTTCTGTTTGTCATGTATTTTATTAATCGCGGCAAGGTTATCACCCAAGCCATGTTCATGAACTGTGACCACAGTATGCTTACCTACCGGTTTTACAGGCAGCCACGTGCAATTCTGCTTCTCTTTACGGAACGGCTAAAATCCATCCTATTGATAAACTTGATGCCCGCTTTGGTAATTGCACTCGGGCTACCGCTTCTGTTATGGCTTACAGGCGGAACGGACAACGCAATCAACTATGTGCTGCTGTTTGTTTCCATTATTGCCATGTCGGTATTTTTTTCGGTGCACAATATGGTGCTATATTATCTTTTGCAGCCTTACAATATCGGTCTTGAAATAAAAAATGGTACTTTTTCCATTGTCAATTCCTTTACTTATTTCGTCTGCTATTTTGCCATCGGTAAGAAGGTCCCAACTCTGATTTTCGGCACGTTGATTTCAGTATTTTGCATTGTATATATCGCCGTGGCCTTGATTCTTGCATATAGACTTGCACCAAAGACATTCAAGCTGCGGTAATAGCGGTCTTATGCAAACTAAAAAGACAGGTTTTAAGATAAATTGTCGGTAGAGAACGTAATATTGTATTCTATTCCCGGGAGAAAAGATTTTACATGAAGTGTGGGTTTCTTCCTGTCTTTTCATTATTCAGTAACTTTTCTGCTATCAGCTTTCAGTCCTTCCGAACATCCGTTTTCAGTTGGGGCTAAGCGCAGATATCCTTATATACTGGGAATTGTATGTAAATGCACTCATCAGTATATGCTGTAAAGAAGCTCCTTTTGAGAGCTGCTCCTGACTTTTTCGTATTCCTTAAGGGTATTCGATCAGGGGCTACAGGATGCTGTATGCATTCCCCTGGAGGGAGTATATGGTAGAAGAAAAGAATAATGAAGAATTAAGGCATCTTGTTCGGATTATGAATACCGACCTGCAGGGGGCAAAACCCGTACAGTACGCCCTTACAGGTCTCCCAGGAATAGGGAGGCGCACTGCTGTCCTTATTGCAAAGGGCGCAGGGGTAGACCCTACTGCTATACTTGGATATCTGCCAGATGAAGAAGTGGCAAAACTCGACAGCGCAATTGGGAAGTTCGAGGACATTGTTCCTTCATGGATGCTGAACAGGCAGAAAGACCTGACAACAGGACAGGACAAGCACCTGCTGGGTACGGATATCGTACTGACCTTCAGGGAAGATATTAACAACCTGAAGAAGGTTCGCGCCTATAGAGGTCTAAGGCATGAAAGAGGTCTTAAGGTCAGAGGACAGAGAACAAAATCCACAGGTCGCCGCGGGTCAACTGTCGGTGTCAGCAGGAAAAAGTGATTTTCCGGTAGGTGATTTTAAATGGCATATCCAGGTAAAAAAAGTAAAAGTTTCGAGACTCCGAAGCACCCCTGGCAGGAAGCCAGAATGGCATCCGAAGTCCAGCTCGTAAAGGCATACGGTCTCAGAAATAAGAGAGAGGTCTGGAAAGCAGCTAGTATGCTCAGGATGTACAGGTCTGAAGCCCGGAAATTACTTGCAAGTGCTGCAAACTCTCAGGAAAGAGGACTTGAAGGACATCAGAAGACACAGTCCGAAGAAATTCTTTCAAAGCTTATCCGCTATGGTATCATTAAGTCGGACGCTGACATTGACGATATTCTCTCTTTAAAAACTGAAAATATTCTCGAAAGGAGGCTCCAGACCCAGGTTCTCCGTCTCGGGCTTGCCAGGACAGTTATCCAGGCCCGCCAGTTTATCACTCACGGACACATCGCAGTAAACGGCAGAAAGGCTACTATTCCAGGAATGCTCGTCTCCAAGGAAGATGAGATGCATATCGGGTACTATGGAACCTCTCCGCTTGTTAGCGAATCTCACCCCGAAAGACCTGTTCAGGTGGCATCTGCGCTTGCAGACAGCACAACTACTTTGAGGGCTGTTGCAGAAGCAAGACAGGCTAAAGAGAAGGCTCCTGAAAGAGGCGGCGGAAGGAAGAAGAGAGGGAGGAGATAATCATGGCAGACATGAAATGGGCTGTAGCTCACATCAAATCTTCGTTTAACAATACAATTATTACTGTAACCGATATCACAGGAGCTGAAACCATTGCAAAGTCTTCCGGTGGTATGGTCGTAAAAGCTGCAAGAGACGAAAGCTCTCCTTATACTGCCATGCAGATGGCAGGCCAGCTTGCTGACCAGCTCAGGGATAAAGGTATCCATGGCATCCATATAAGGGTAAGAGCTCCTGGTGGAAACAAGCAGAGAAGCCCGGGTCCTGGTGCCCAAGCTGCAATCAGGGCTTTTGCAAGAGCAGGAATCCGGATTGGCAGGATCGAAGACGTCACTCCTGTCCCGCATGACGGCACTCGCCCGAAAGGCGGAAGACGTGTATAAGGGAATTCTTCAGAGAATTTTTCAGCGAATTCTTCTAAAATTCTCTTTTTTTGAATGCATTAAAATATAAGGGAAATTAAGGTATGACGATGGAAGTAGACATTCTGGAGTTATCGGATAGATCTGCAAAATTCGTGCTTTCAAAAGTTAGCACATCTTTTGCCAACGGCATTCGACGTGCCATGGTTGCAGATGTACCAACGCTTGCGATCGAGTATGTAAACCTTTATGACAACACCTCGGTACTCTATGATGAGCAACTGGCTCTACGTCTGTCCTTAATCCCAATTGTAACGGATATAGAGACGTATGTGCCGCAGGCAGAATGCGATGTTTGTGAAGGGGAAGGCTGTCCTGCCTGTGAGGTTTCCTTAACCCTCAGTGCAGAAGGTCCGGGCACGGTATATTCGCGGGATCTTATCTCTTCTGATCCAAAAATACAGCCAGCTGACCCCAACATACCAATTGTTGAGCTGAAAAAGGGACAGAAACTTGTGCTTGAAGCTATTGCTCATATGGGTTACGGCAGGGACAGTGTTAAATGGCAGGCAGGAGTCGCTTGCGGCTACAAGAACGTGCCTATTATAAACATTGTAAACTGTGACGCATGCGGGCACTGTGCAGCCGAATGTCCTAAAAACATTATACGGATCGAAGAGTCAGGAGCCAAAATTTCTGAGGAGGACCTTCTCAAATGTTCGCTCTGCAGGCTCTGTGAGCAGGTTTGTGACATTCACGCAATAAACATAGGCTTCAACGAAAACGCTTTTGTGTTTACGATGGAGTCCGATGGTTCTTACATAGCCAAGGATCTTGCCCTTAATGCGGCAAATGTGATCAAAGGCAAAGCTGAAGAACTCTTGAGTATTTTGGACCAGTTCTGAGCCGCGACTCGGACACAGGCCCAAACCCAATTTTTTGAGATTAAGGCTTTAGAGTTCTGAATGTTTCAATACATAGATGTTTCTATGGATCTTTCACGCCTGATTTATTATTGTCTTGTGGGTGTTTTGTGTCTAAATAGTGTAGGTCATTATGTCTGATTATAGTTCTTCCAAAACTTATTCCCGGTGACCCTCACGACTCGAAATGTTTATATATTATCCACGATATTGTGAGGGAGTGCAAGGCGTAAAGCGCGCCGGATATTCATAACGAAACATACGAGACACAGATTAAAACGAAATGCGAGGGTTGCCCAGCCAGGTCAAAGGCGCTAGGTTGAGGGCCTAGTTTCGTAGGAATTCGTGGGTTCGAATCCCATCCCTCGCACTAAATTTCTTAATCTGTCAACTTCAAACACTTAACTTCAACAATTTTAAATTTCATACGTTTCTGAAAGTTATTTTTGTAAAGAATTTCATATTCTTTATTTGTAAGACATCGCTATGCGAGGGTTGCCCAGCCAGGTCAAAGGCGCTAGGTTGAGGGCCTAGTTTCGTAGGAATTCGTGGGTTCGAATCCCATCCCTCGCATTAAACTTTTTTATTTTTATTTTTGCTCATGATCTAATTTTTACATCTCTTTTGAGTTGTAGCAAGATGGATTTCTAAGGCGATGGACTTAAGAAGCAACATATCGGACTAAATATAGACAGTAAATGATATTAGAGCCAAGGGCTTAACGTTTAGGTTTGGTTTTGCATGCACTATAAAACATAGAAAAACTGGTTTTCTCCATGCAGACCTCTCATTCATAAATCATGATTGAATCAAGCCTTGCAGTACCTACCTTTGTCCAGTATCTACACACAGGACAGTATCGAGTTTTGCCTACTGAGTTCATTTTTAGTATGGAATGACATTCTGGTCAAATTTTTAGACTGTTTGTAAATAAATCTCCACGATAAATGGATAGCTATCTGAATCAAACCTTAAATAAAGGATCTTAGAAAACTGTAGAAACCTTCATAATTCAGGCAATACTAGCAAAGTCACAGTATTACCAAATATTCTACCAGGTTGGATTTCCTTTTCAGTTACTGTACTTATAAATTTTTGAGTTGCAGATAAGAAATACCTGCAGCCCATAAATGCCTGATTGAAGGTACTGGAAACCTCTTGGTTGGAAGGTACTGGGAACTTCCACAGCTATAGATAAAATAAATTTGTTATATATTTTTTGGATATACTCTAAATAGAAATGATTAAACTTATTAGTTATAATGTAAGTGCCCCTTATCATATATGACTTATTCACTTAAGGTCCAAAACCAAGAATATTTGGTGTTTTGACTAGGATCGTGTTTTAGACAGTTGAAGGCTTAATACTATTGATTTTTCAGTTAAACTGCATAAGTACTACATTTTTTAATTTATGTCACATTTTCCATAATTTACATAAAAACTATAGGTTAAATTACTCTACTTTATATATATTTCATATACTTACTTCTCTATATTGTATTTGGAAAATCTTCATATATTCTCAGGTTTTATTGTGAAGTGTACCAATGAAGTAAATTCTTCTAGACTTACTTCTGGAAGGTTGTTTAACAAAATATGTTTTCTTAATAAGTTCTGTGAAATCTGCGGGAAATTAGAGATCTTTATGACTAGCAGAAGGTATAGAGTCTCTCATTCTCCAAGGACTTCTAGAATCCTAAATGATCCAACTCTGAAAAAAACAAACAGATTGATGTAGGAGAACCATAAGATGGCAAAAAAAACTTTAGTTATTCTACTGACAGTACTCTTTGCACTGACTGGATTGGCTTCAGCCGTTAGTGCAACTTCCTTTAGCGATTGCTATAAAACAACTAATCAATTTAGTATGAAAGATGCATGGTCAGCGATGTCTTCTGATAAATCAGCAACCTCCTCTGATGAGTCTACAACTTCTTCGGATAAGTGTCCATTAAGTAGTGGGTCAACAACATCTTCTGATAAGTCAACAACTTCTTCAAATACTTGTCAATCATGCAGTTCTTGCCCATCGTGTGTAGGTTCTTCATGTTGTCCAGGATTATCTTGTGAAAATGGATCATGTGTTTCATGTGATTCAAACTGTCCTTCAAACTGTGATTCGTGTAACTAAAAAAGAATGAGACTTTATCGTCTCAAATTTTACTTTTTACTCCTAAAATATAAAACGTGAAATACACCTGAAGTGCAAAATTAAGCCCAATGAGTTTCATTACTGAGTTGGTGTTTTAGACAGTTGAAGGTTTAATTTTATTTAATTCTCAGTTCAACCACTTAAGTTTTATCAATACAACTATAGAAATTACCCTCTTAGAGTAAAAGACATATTTGGGAGCAATAAATTGGGAAAAAGAAAAGAATAATAAATTAAGAGACTTTGAGAATTAAAAGGTTATATTCCTCGTTTATAAATTAAATACCTAAGATTTAGATCTTTACATTCATATTGATTGAAGCTTCTGCGATATCGCCGCTATATTCAGCTATTCTCCTGAGACTCTCCAGAACCATGCTAATTTCAACATTATTTGTATTTCCCGCCTTCTGTGGCTCCAGAGAAACTCCATACTGAGAAATACTTTTTGCTTCTTCAACAATTTTGTTGATTGTCTGCAAGTCTTCTTGCGCTATAGAGTCAATTGAACTCCTGAATACATTAAGGGAGAGTTCAGCCATCTTGAAAATCGGGTTATCAGGGTTAACTGCAGAATCCATTCTTTGGACGTTTACAGCTATTCTGACTGCATGATCTCCTATGCGCTCAATTATTTTCATAATCAGCCTGTACTCAAGGCATTCTTGCAGATGCCGAATTCCTATCATTTCAGAGAGCTCGATATCTTCCATTGCAGCATTAAGTTGGCGAATAGAGAGAAAATAGAAACGATCTACATCATCATCTCTCTGGGTAACATCTTCAGCGAGTTCTACATTGCAATCTTGAAAAGCTTTCATAGAATCTTCAAGCATGGAACGTATAAGACCATACATATTTTTGATTATCCGTCTAAGAGATAAATCGTTATAATTAAGAAGGCACTGGAGGACCAGCTCAGTCCTCGATTCATCTATAAGTTCAAGCCCTATCAGCTTCTGCCGCA
>JAMXLQ010000010.1 GCA_024280975.1 Methanosarcina sp. | reverse complement strand
GAATTTTCGTCGTGTTCGTCTTCGAGGAGCAGGATAACCTTTATATCATCAGGAATATCGTCAACCATTTTTGCTCCGCACTCCGTAAGTTCCCTAAAGGCCTCTCTTCCCTTTTCTTCATCAAAAGGTGCCGTGCATCCTTTTACGATATTTGTTCGAAACCCTCTTTCGAGAAAACCCAGGCTATTAATGTATATGCAGACTTCCTCAACCAGACCTGTCATGAATACTTCATTAATTCCCAGCTCTGCAACTTTCAGTTCGAGTTCTGGATTCATAAAGGCATTAAAGTGATCTTTCGGGAGCCTGATAACGTTGACTGATCGTCCACGCACTGTCTTTATTATTAGCCTGGCTATTTTGTCAACGATTTCCTTTCCCAATGGCGCTACAAGTTTTCCCTCGTATAACGTTCCTTCATATTCATAGGTCTCATACACGAAATCGTTAGTCATATCTATAATAACCAGAGCTTTCAAAGTTTCATCTTTTTTCGTTGACTCCATACCAGGCTCACCCCTTGTCAATTCCATTTGCAGTTTATTTTTATCTGTAGTTTATTTTATCTTATAGCTTACTGCACGCATTAACATAAATCTGTTTTGGAACTATCAGTACGGCTTTCTCAAATTGATTTTTTAAATTCCTAGCTTCTTAGGTTCTTAAATGCCGTACCTAGAAAGCAAATTGAAAAACCCAATAAAGAGTGCACTCAGTAAAATCATTGCTTAGATGGATAGAAAAAAATGGAATTTAAAAACAATTTTTGATTTGCACTTTTTCGATTAACAAGTATTAGTCGACGGTTATTAATTGGATTTGTGTTTTTCGGCTCAGGTTTGTCTCTTATCCGCCTGCAACAGGCGGAATAAGCACTACGGTATCTCCCTCTTTCAATTCAGTTCTTGACCCTTTAAGAAAATCTATATCCCTGCCGTTAACAAGAAACATGATTTTGGGATTCTTATCCTCAAAAGGCTTTCCAACTGCTTCTTTGAACTCTGTTCCGAAGCGAGATTCCAGAATCTCAAGCAGGGATTCCACTGTATTGTCTGGACTTATTTCGAGTGGGATTTCGTGCACTCCGACGATTTCGCGGATTGAAGCCAGGAATTTTACTTTTACTTTCATATTACGGCCTTGAAATATTATTTTGGTTGCTATAAAGGCCTTTTGAGCTTTAAGACGTTCTTAAAGGAATTTCAAGCTCTTTCAGCTTTTCTTCAGTAGGTTTTCCGTCAACCCAGTTACGGAGTGAATAATACTTGTCTATCATTTCAGGCACGTGGGAAATCTGTCCTTTTGACGGACCTGCTGACACATATTCTTCAGTGAAGCGTTTTGGAAGAACATCCGCTGCCCTGTCAAGCCCATATCTGTTATTTATCACTCGTTCAAGGTTTGTTATCCTTTCTCCAATCTTGAGCAGTTTTTCAGGATTAAGTTCCAGACCTGTAATTGCTTCGAGCATACCCGCGTACTGAGGGAGCCCAATTGCAAAACTTGTAAATAGGCAAATTACAGTTGAGTTAATCACAGAGCCCATATCCTGCATGAAAATTGTCCATTCAGGCTTGCCTTCGGTAGAATATGGGTCAAGCTTCTTTGGTAACCCTATAATCTCGGCTGGAATGGTATAGCCATAAACATGGTCACCTCCACGATTCGCAGTCGCATACCCAAGCCCTATGCCCTGAATTGGACGCGGGTCATATGCTGGCAGTTCCATACCCTTGACGTTTATAGAAAGCTCCGACGCATTATACTTTTCTGCAAGCTTTCTCGAGCCAAGCGCCAGATCTGCTCCGAACCGAGCTCTATAGGCTGTTCTCCAGACAGATTCAACCATTGCCGCTGCATTTCCGAATTTCAGGTTCAAACCCTGCAATTTTTCTTCAGGAATCTTGCCTTTCTCGACAAGCTCCATGGCACAGGAAATGGTTCCTCCCATGGAAATAGTATCAATCCCGAACTCATTGCAGAAGTGATTTGCTTTTATAACAGCATCAAGTTCTTTTACACTGCAGTTGGATCCAAGGGCGAAAATAGTCTCATACTCCGGACCTTCCGTTTTGACACTGAAAGGCCCATCTGGAACAACGGATTTCCTTCCGCAGACAATTGGACAGCCCCAGCAGCCAGTCCTACCTGTGAGATAGGTTGCAGTAAGCCGTTCTCCGCTTTGCTCATCGGCATCAGGGAAATAACTATTCTGGAAGTTTCTTGAAGAATATGCTCCGTGCGCGTTAACGATGTTTACGAGAACTGCAGTCCCGTAAACGTGCAATCCTCCTTTTGGGCCAGTAACCGGATTTTCCTTTATAAGGGTCATTGACTCTGCAACTTTTTCGATAAGCATATCGGGATTCGCAGGCTTTTGCCTATCGTTTCCTGAAACCACTATTGCCTTTAACTTCTTGCTACCCATAACAGCTCCAGAGCCTGTTCTGCCTGCTGTCCTGTGTTCATCATTCATGATGCAGGCCATACTAATCAGGTTTTCTCCGGCCGGCCCGATGCATGCAACCGAGGTTTTTCTGGGGTCTTTTGTAGTTCTGTCGATAAGTTCAGCCGTGACATTTATCGTGGTCATTCCCCAGATTTCAGGAGCTTCCACAAGCTCGGCTTTTCCATCTATGATGCTCAGGTAAACTGGCTTATTCGAAATTCCTCTGACTACTACACCATCATACCCCGCAAATTTCAGATATGGTCCCCATTTCCCTCCCGAATTTCCGCTTCCCAATCCTCCTGTCAGAGGAGATTTGCTGGTAAGGATATGGTAACGCCCGCTAGTAGGCACTCTGGCCCCTGTAGCCGGGCCTGTTGAAAAAACCAGAAGATTATCCGGGTCAAAAGGCTGGATGTCATCCCTGAGCTCATCGTATATGAATTTCAGGCCGAGCCCTTTTCCTCCAAGGTACATCCTCAAAACTTCTTCATCGAGCAATATGTCTTTAAGTTTCCCATTTTCAAGATTAACATCAAGAAATCTTCCTGCGTATCCCCCTAGCAAAGATGGTCTCCTCCATGGATATATTTTCAAATATTAATTACAATGATAAAATTACGGTTTTCCGACACAAGTCTCTTACTCACTACCCCTGAACAAAGTTTTAATGAGAACTGCCGGATGAGTACAAAAGCACTAATTGGGTAAAAGTGCTAATTTGAACGTTAAATAAAATTTAATGATATGTAATTATGTGACGTTTATTTATAAAATTTGTCCTATAAAAAAATTTGTTGCAAATACAGAACCCTCATACATTTATTCTTATATCGAACTCGGTACCTTTATCCTTTTTAGCTCGATTTTTTTCCAACTTGATTTTTTTATTAGTATATTAATCATCTACTGTTTCCTATTTTTCACCTGCTGGCAAAATGATTTTTACCTGATGACTGGTGAAGATTTTTAGGCATATTTTGCCCGAAAAAAGGAGTTTAAATATTAGCAAGTATAATTATTAATTGTAAGTTCACAATTGTGAACTTCCTGGTGTTAGTGGATCATGAGTTCGTAATCTGCTATGTCCGCTTAAGCGGTAGATTCATAATTTGGACAAAATACCACTGGAACAGCAGAACGGCTGCGCAGCGATGCAGGTCCGTTTAACTCGGCTCGGTTCCAGGCTATCATTTAGAAATGAAAAAATTGAGGAATTATTTACCCTGAAGGAGGTTCAAATATAGGTGGGTATTGATAGCAAATTGCAAATTCACATTTGTGAAGCTTGTGTTGCTCAAGTGCTAATTTGACTCTCCCCATTTGAGATGGAGGTTTCAGTCGTAGACGAGCAGACAATACTTTATACAGCCCACAACTTTTACAACCTACTTTCCGTAGGGGTTCACAAAAATGTTCCTATTTATCCTGATACTATTAAAGGATTAATGCTATTAAATGCGATATCAGGAAAGCTGGCAAACAAATTAATGTGTACATCTACGGAATTCTCGTAAACTTTTTGAAAAATGTATCCTTTGAAATTAGTGAAAGATACTGTTTTGAGTTTGATGCAATTGGTAGTGATGAAGATCACGGACATATTTTTTGTTGGAGCTGAACCCAAGTATTCTCCGTCAAAAGTGATGCAAGTTACAAAATGTATTACAGCAAGACAAATCTTTAAACAATACCCTAAATCAAAAAACGGCCTTAGGGTAGCGAATTTTGAAGTGATAGAGGTTACATTGGAACTGTAGGAGATGGAACGACTTCCGATGTTATCAAAAACTATATTGAAAATCAAGGAAACCAGGAAGAAAAAGAAGCATTTCAGCAAATGAAAATATTCGATTTTTAATAACCATTATAACCAGAGCGCTGGCGCAACTTTGATTTACTATAGTTGATCATTTCAGGGATTTGCACAGCAAGTACATCCTTGACGTGACAACATTGTCACTTCTGTAATCTTCCGACTCAAGGATATTGGTTTAGCTGGAACAAGTGTTCCAAGTATATTCTCAAATCTAGCTACAGTGGCTCTACGGTAACGTATAGTAGGTCTTAATAGAGCCTGTCAGATGTGCCGAATCCAGCACAACGGGATGGATATTGGATATCGGCTGAACGGCTGGCAGGACTGCCAGTAAATATTTAGCTTATAAATATACCTTTAGTCTTCAAGGTGGCGTTTTTATATGGATATTCATATATGCACGTATAAGGCTCGGAAAAGTACTTTCATTTATTTGTGCATATTATTCGAATAATTTCAAGTTCGCTTTGGAGAAAATATTATGATGGAACTTATTCAAGGTTTGCCGGACAATGTTTTAGGTATTATTGGTAGTGGAACAATAACAGGAGAAGACTACGACACTGTACTAATTCCTGCAATGAAAGACAAATTGCAAAGGCACAAGAAGATTCGCATGCTTTATCAACTACGTGAAGATTTTGTACATTATTCACTTGATGCATACTTAGAGGATGCAAAGGTATCGTGGCACACACTTTCATTCGAAAAAGTTGCGATTGTTTCTGATGTTCATTGGATAAACGATTCTGTCAATGTATTTAAATTCATTATTCCTGTCCAGGTGAAAGTTTTCAGTAATAATGAATTTGGCAAAGCAAAGGCTTGGATCAGTGAATAATATTCTTGATATCAATAGGCTTGGTTAGGTGCGCAGAAATAAGGGATAGACGCACCGCGCCAACCTCCTACGACTATCC
>JAMXLQ010000009.1 GCA_024280975.1 Methanosarcina sp. | reverse complement strand
AAGGTGGAATGCCTGCAAAGTGTGGAAGAAATGTGCTCATCCGCAGGGACGGCAATATTCTTGAACTTGGAGGCCAGGCCGAATTTGAGCTGAAGACTGGAGATGTTTTTGTGATCGAAACCCCAGGTGGAGGGGGATATGGCGAGAAGGAAAGCCTGGAAGACTGAAAAATAAATTAAAATAAAACGTCAGAAAAATAAGAAATATGCCAAATATAGTTCCTGACTCAACAAATTACACTTTTTATTTGTAGGCTGAATGTTTTCATCCATTTCTTTGTAAATGATAATGACTTTTCCACTTTCATAAATTCATTTTTGGTAATATTTCTCAAATGTTCTTTTGATTGAATAAATCGACAGATACTTTTCTTTTTATCGTTTTCCATACAAATTCTACAGATTTAGATCTGGTGGATAAGGAGGAAGAAACACAAGTGTTATTTTTAATTCTCTTGCGCTCCTTACTGTTTTATCAGATGTTATTTTGAATTATCTAGAACAAGAATTATTTTTTCCTGGATTCGGTTCCACAATTTTTACTAGGAATTCGCATACGTTTTCTGCTTTTGAACTTTCCATAAAATCGATGAAATTGTTACTATAAATTGAACAAAAGGCAAATGCATTTGCTTTTATATAATGAGCCTATCCCAAAAGTCATTTAATTCTTAATCATCAAGAATTTTCAGGATTGTTTTCATGGTCAGAAACTTGATTGCTTATTCGGAATACAGGATTCAGAGAAGCAATTTAGTGTTTTGGGATAGGCTCAATCAGTATTTTTATCATTAAAGATTTTTTAAATGACCCTAATCATTGCGTATTTGCAATCGGTAAGCTTGGATTTTCTTCCTCCACTGAAATGTGGTATTAAGGCGGCTATGCCGCCTTTATTCCAATCTTCTTGTCAGTAATATCCTATTTTCTTAGTCGCTCCAACTTTAGTAGCAGCTTCTTCGACAGAATCTCCTAAACATCTGAATTTAATAAAATAAAGCCTTTTAAGCACTCTTGAATTGTTTTCATACTTGATTAAAGAGTTGATATCATTAAGAGTTACCTTTCGATCAATAGGAATTTGTTCCTTCCCCACCATAAGAGGATATTAGCATTAATATATGTAATAAGTTGCGTTGGAATATAGTAGGATTATTCTTTTCTTAGGTATACACAAACAAAGCCGTAGGATAATGGAAAATCAATCATCTTTGAAAGGCAAGTTAAATATGCCTAACAAAATTCCACAAATTTATTCCTAAAAAATTACTTAAGATTATGACAACGATAATCAATCCAATCACATAAAATATTTCCTTCTTGGACATCTTTAAACCTCTTTTTTAGCCTATCATATACGTCGCATTCTATCTCACTCAATAGGAGGAGTCCTATCAAAAACGTTTTCTATATTTTATAGATTTTTTCTAAAGATAAGCTTATAGGGTTATATCATAGTAGTAAACATTTTCTTGGAAGTCAGAATACAAAATAAAATAACATCTTTAATAAATTTCACCATTAATAATTCAATTTTAAAATAATCCAACACCAGAAAACTATTATACTCTCCGTTGTTTTTGATGTAAATTTTTACACTTTATTTCAGGTTGTGGGAAAATATCTGCAGGCTCCAGAAAAATTAAGTTTCCACTCTGTTAAGAACATATAAAAATATTCTTTTATCTCTGTAACCGCGGAAAATATGGAAAGTGCTGAAAAAACTATGCCTTTGTTCTCTTTATTCCGCGTTTTTCGCGCTTTCAGCGGTTTATTTCTTTTTTTGGATTAGTGAAAGAAGTTATGAAATTCACTATAATTATATTAAAAAAATAAATTTAATGAAATAAATGTAAGAAGTAAAACTTGAGTTCATTAAAGAAAACTAATGAAACAAAAAATTATTAAAAGAAAAAACAAAAAAATTAAAATAAGGTAGGGAGATGTTAAAAACTGGCTTATTCCTGAAAGCATGGCGTTCCTACAGTCATTCCCACAATCATTTCCAATACATTTCTATTTTATTTTATAATCCTGTAGGTATACTCAAAGTCTCCGCCAGGCTTTCCGTCCCCATCCCCATCCAGAGCGATACCGCGCTCGTCCATTATGAATCCGGATCCGGTTTCGCTTCCGAGTAAAGTAATTTTTATTTCAGCACCCGATTCATCCGTGGGATATTCGTCATAAGGACGGAACATCAGCATTCTGGACCCTGTGTCCAGCAATCCATCCACAGGTTCTTCTGATGCAGAACTTCTGACTATCACGGTTTCTGTTGTAATGGTTGCGTTATTCATAGGCCTATCGAATTCGATCCAGATAGGGGAATCACGCCTGAAAGCAAAGGTCTGCCTGTCCGGATAGATGGATTTTACCTTCGGAGGAGCCTGCCCGTGCTTGAAAGGAGTAGAAAACGATTTAAAACCTTCTGGAAGGAATCTGTCGCAGCACATATGTTTTTTAACAGCATATATAATGGCAGCTCCTGCAAATGTACAGAACAGGAATTTACACCATTTATTCATTTTGTGCAGGCTTACATCCCCCTCTAAGCTCATTCTACTTCGATATTATGCCTTCTCTTCTTAGCAGCATGCCTTTTAAGAGCGTATATGAGTGTTGCGCCTGCAAGACCACCCAGAATTATTTTACCTATTCTCATCGAAGGTCCCCTACCTGTTTTAGCTTCTTCTACTCCACCCAGTATCATTTCTTCCGGTTCTACTTCGGCTCCTACTTCTTTTTCAACTCTCCCTGACTTGAGTCTATTAAGGAGATACGCCCCAGCAGCCAGCTTAATATATTTACGCATGCTCCCCCTGCCCTTTGGAGCCCCACCTGACTTAAGCTTGTTCATAATATATGCACTAAGCAATAGCTTACCGTATTTGTTCACATTTCTCAATTTTACACCCCCACAATTTTTCCCTTACCGGTGAGTCTCTTCTCGTAATTTCATCCGGAAAGGAGAGTAATGAATTTAATACTCTGTATCTATCCTATAGCTCGCATATTATATAACGGCAACTATACAAAATACTAAATATTTTTTGACTGATTTCTGACTCACGGTGCTGTCATATGCCCAGCGAAAAAACTGGAAATTAACTGAAAATAGTGCAGTAACCCTTATTGAAAATCTGCTTTAAGATTTTGCAGGGAAAAAAAATCCTTAGAAACAGTAAAGAAGACAAACTTTTCACTAATTCAAATACAGACAAATCCAGATCTTAAAATTGAGATTTGGAAATAAATACATAAAAATGCGTATGTGATTGCAGGGTTTTAAAAAAAAATTGAATTTTTCTTGAAAGTTTCCAGACAATAGAAATACGGGATAATAGATTACGAAAATCTTTTGTATTATCGAAATGAAAAATAAAAGCATGAAACAATCAATAGGAGCAAAGCCACTTACATTTCCAACCCCAACCTGGGTTGTCGGAACCTATGACATGAATGGAAAACCTAATGCCATGACAGTAGCCTGGGGAGGAATTTGCTGTTCAAATCCTCCATGTGTCAGCGTATCTTTAAGAAAAGCGACTTATACTTATGCCTGTATCATGGAAAACAAAGCATTTACGGTCAGTATTCCGTCAGAAGATTATGTAAGGCAAGCCGATCACTTCGGCATTGCAAGCGGAAGAGATGAAGATAAGTTTGAGGCAGCCTGCCTAACGCCGATAAGGAGCGAGCTTGTGCCTGCCCCATACGTGGGAGAGTTCCCGTTTGTCCTCGAGTGCAAACTCCTTCACACTCTTGAGATAGGGCTTCACACTCTGTTTGTAGGGGAAATCCTTGATATCAAAGCCGATGAATCCGTGCTCGATGAAAATGGAAATCCTGATATTGAGAAGATCAAACCTGTTATATATAGCCCGGGGAATAGAAGTTACTATGGCGTCGGATGTAATCTTGGAAGAGCTTTTTCAATAGGCAAGGAATGCTAAACGAAAAAACAATAAAGCAAATCAGGGTACAAAATAAATTAAAAGTACAAAGAAGTGTAGAACGGATTAAAAGTACAAATAAGCGGTTGTATCTAAAGATACTTTAAATGGGTGAAAAGATCAGTGCTCCAGCATCTGACCTTTAATCTTTTCCGAATGCTTTTTTTGCCATAACTTTCCATCCCCTTAGGTCTTTTCCCTCAAATTTTTCCGTCACGGCTTCAAGCAAAGAAGGAATATCCAGATGTTGAGGGCATTTTTCAAGGCACTGTCCGCACTGTACGCATTGGGAGGCGTACCCGGGGACATCGCCTCTTATAATTCCTCCGGGTTTTGCCGCGTACATAAGTTTTGCTTCTTTTTCATTGCCTGATAGGTAAAAGTTATCGTAGATCTCAAAACAACCAGTAATGTCCACGCCTGAAGGGCAGGGTAAACAGTACCTGCAGCCAGTACAGCCTGTTTTCATGAGTTCTCTGTACTTTTTTTCCACTTTCCTGACAAGTTGTAGTTCATTTTCGATCAAGGAGTTAGGATAGGCCTCAGCTGCAGTTTTCAGGTTCTCTTCAATGTGAGACTCTTCATTCATGCCTGAAAGCACAACTGTAACCTCGGGCCGGTTCCAGATCCAGCGAAAAGCCCATTCGGTTGGCGTCCGTTTTACTTCCGCTTCGTTCCAGATTTCCTGCACTTCAGGAGGCACGGGATTTGTAAGCTTTCCTCCGCGCAGGGGTTCCATGACAATAATACCCAGGTTTTTTGAAGCGGCATACTCAAGCCCTTCCGTTCCTGCCTGGTGCTCTTCATCCAGAAAATTATACTGGATCTGGCAGAAAGTCCAGGGGTATGCGTCTACAATTCGTTTGAAATCCTCAACCGATCCGTGGAAGGAGAAGCCTGCGTTTATAATCCGGCCGTCAGCCTTTGCCCTGTCAAGAAAGTCCATAACATCAAGCTTTTCCATTTTCTCCCACAAAATTCCCACAAGACCGTGCACGAGGTAATAATCGATATGGTCAGTCCTGAGCCTCTCAAGCTGAGCATTCAGAATTCTATCCATATCTTCCGTGTTTTTTATTGTCCAGGATGGGAGTTTCGTGGCAAGTTTAATCTTTTCTCGGTATCCTCCTGTAAGGGCTCGGCCAAGGAAAGGCTCGCTTTCTCCCATGTGATACGGCCAGGCAGTATCGATATAATTTACGCCGTGATCAATTGCATAGCGCACCTGCTGAGTAGCCCTTTCTTCATCTATTTTGCCGTCCTCTTTCACAGGGAGGCGCATGCATCCAAATCCCAGTATTGAAAGTTCGTCTCCGTTCTTTGGCATTTTTCTGTAAAGCATCTCTATTACCCTTCTATTCTAAGTTGTCTCCTTGATTTTTAATAGTTTCCACGCCCGAGTCCCGTCTCAGGACTGTAGTTTCAAAAAATTTGTTTTCGACCATCGCCCACGCTATGAAAGTCCAGCCCACGAAGAAAATTAACCCGCCAACAGCCAAAAATTCTATCCCAAGGCTGAAAGCTGGAACCTCCCTGCATCGAGCCCACAAACAATAAACATTAAGAAAAGAGACATGATATAGAGCACTGCAAACAGCTTATCCCACCACTTAATTTCTTCCCATTTCATTTCACTCCGTGCTCTTATGACCTCAGGATTGAACTTGAGGAAAATAATCATATTGAAGAGCAGAGAAAGAAAATAAAGACCAAAGAAAAACCATGCCCTTGGCAGGTCGATCCTGCCGGCAGAAAGAAAAAACATCACCATAAACAAGAATAGGCCTACAATAACTTGGGCAGTCCTTCTGACAAATGCCTCCCAGAATAATGTATCTTTTTTCACTTCAATCCTCGGAAAAAAATTATTTTTAGTGTTCAACAGGATTTAGGGGAAGCTATCCAAAAATTTAAAATTACTTTACTGAAACTTGGATTCAAAATAATCAATCGAGTTCATGATCACGAAATTTCCTATGTTCTAATCAACTGCCTTTAAACACTTACATGCTTCTTTGATCAGGTAGTTTCTATAGCTTCCCTGGTGAAGCCTTGCCGAACGAAGCAGCCCTATACTCATAAAAAAAGGCAAAACTCTGGTAACATAGGTAAAATCTTTTTCATCCTTACTATATTCCCAGAGGAAATTTCCTATATATGGTTCGGCTTTCCAGCATCCTCCTTTGTGCCTTTTAAACTCATTCTTAAGTTCTGCAGTAAGAATTCCTAGATCTCTCACAGGATGCGCTTGGAACCAGGAACTCTCAAAATCGAGAGCATAAGGTTCATCTTTGCAAAAAATATAATTGGAAAGGTTGACATCCCTGTGAACCATACAACCGTGATTCCTGTCGAGCAGAGAACTATACCACCATTCTCCAAGCAGTTTATTAAAAGTCTTCCTAGTATCGTGGTCTAGTTTCAGATGGCCCAGAACTTCATGGTAGTTTCTGAATTCCTTTTCTTTATTATAAGAGGATTTTGTATTATCGTGAAGCTGTCGGAGCATATGCGCTACGGCAGCAAGCCGGCCATATGTTTTTTCTTCATGTCTGATACACCAGCCCAGAGATTTTCCAGGTATATATTCCGTTACAAGAGCACAATTGAATTCCTTATTGACTGCAAGGGGCTTTGCAACGTTTATTATGGAAGCCGCCTTCTCCAAGTTCCTGTATTCGTTCATCATT
The DNA here is from genome assembly GCA_024280975.1 of Methanosarcina sp. GTDB lineage: Archaea > Halobacteriota > Methanosarcinia > Methanosarcinales > Methanosarcinaceae > Methanosarcina. Next base: position 6,063 of record JAMXLQ010000009.1, on the reverse strand, counting down.
CCTTTGTAGGCGTCATAATCTTTCAGCTGTCCAGTGGGTTCGGCAAAAAACTTTGACATTACGCTGAAGTGTTCGCCCTTGAACTGGTACCTGCAGACCGTATGGGAGGAATTATATTTAAAAACATTCACGAAGCATTTTTTATTCTTGAGCCTGTGTCCAACAACTTCTTCAACAAGCCAGTCCCTGAAAGGGTTCCCAGGGTTTAAAGTATTAACAGGATGAGATGCCACCTCAAACTACCCCCATTTCCATAAGTACTTCCACAGTTATATCTTTTGTCCAGCGGACATGTATTTTATCATAAAACTTTATCCATGAGGAGCTGATTTCAAATTTCTACTTTATAGTAAAAATTATAGTGTACTATAACTTTGACATAGTATTAATATATGTATTTAACTGCACGGGTCTTATCTAATTCTCTCTAATGCAGGGCCCATAACTTTGTTACGATATCTCCGCTCCTCTCAACATCCTCATAAAGTAAGTCGGTCAGCTCGATTATCATGGTTCACTTTGCCCATTTATACTAGTATTTGCCTTCAGCTACAGGCTAAGGAAAAACTCTTTCAGGAAACAGAGTTACATCATTAACTGTATGCAAGAATAATGTCGTTTTCTAACAAATAATCCATATCGAAAAGGGTGGAATACTTCACCCGAACTGTAAAAATAACGATTTAAGCTGCCTCAATCTCGACTCTTTCTATAATTCAAGTTCGTTTTGAGACAGCTAAATAAAAAGTATCCTCTGAGACAGCTAAATAAAAAGTATCCTCTATTATTATAGTTTTGAACGCAAACATTTACACTTAACCTCCCAAAATGAGCCAGAGACATAGCACATAGGGCTATAAAATAAGACAATTCAATTTCAAGTGTAATTTTCTGCGTAAATAACTATAGATTGAAACAGATTGATTCTTAAAAGAAAAAGATATAAATTCAGGTTTTTATGACTGGAACCAAATCAATGGGACTCTACACTGCAACTTCAATAGGCATTGGAGCTATGATTGGAGCCGGAATTTTTTCGATATTCGGGACAGCTGTAAAGATTTCAGGAAATGCAGTATATGTCTCTTTTATCATTGCAGGGATAGTCGCTCTTTTAAACGCTTATTCCTATGCAAAGCTTGCGGTTAGATATCAATCTGCCGGTGGACTTGTTGAGTTTCTTCTAAAAGGATTTGGAGGCGGCATCTTTAGTGGTGGACTCAATCTTCTACTCTGGATGAGTTATGTTTTTGCACTTGCCCTCTATTCAAAGGGCTTTTCTTCTTATGCAGTGACTTTTCTTCCTTCGGGTTCGACACAGGTATGGGAAAATATATTTGCAACTGCAATTATCCTGATTTTTACTGCCATTAATTTTGTAGGAGCAAAAGCCGTAGGAAAATCGGAATTATTTATAGTTTCAATAAAATTTGGCATATTGCTTCTTTTTGCATCTGCAGGTATTGCTTATATGAATACTGGAAATCTCTCGATTTCTACATGGCCAAACTCCAAAAACATTCTTTTCGGTTCAGGCATAGTATTTCTTGCATACCAAGGCTTCGAATTGATAACTAATGCAGCAGAAGATATTAATAATCCGGAAAGTACTCTTCCAAGAGCACTTTACTTGAGTGTTGTACTCGTTATTTTTATCTATGTATCTGTCAGTCTTGCAGTAATAGGAAATCTATCTATCTCAGAGATTGAAAACTCAAAGGATTATGTGCTTGCAGCCGCAGCGAAGCCTTTTCTTGGAATTATAGGTTTCAAAATTATGGCTCTTGCTGCCCTCATTTCAACTTCTTCTGCAATAAATGCTGTTCTTTACGGCGGAGCAAATATAAGTTATCTGCTTGCAAAAAAGGGATCCTTGCCCGTATTTTTTGGGAGAAAAGTCTGGAAAAGAGGTACAGAGGGGCTCTTTATTACATCAGGTCTTGTCATCCTAGTATCTAATTCTCTCCCTCGGGAAGAAATCGGAATGCTCGTAAGTACTTCTCTACTCATTATCTACATAGCCGTTAATGCTTCTCACCTGCGCCTCTTGAAAGAAACTGGAGCAAAACGATGGATGATTCAGACCGCACTTCTTAGCAGCTTGGTTTTCCTTGGAGTACTGGCATATTTCGAATTCACAAATTCGAAACTAATTTTGGAGCTGTTAATAATAACACTTCTTTTCTGTTTTTCTATTGAGTGGATATATAGGAAGTCTTTAGGCAGATCAATAAAAGAAAGGACAGATTAACCCGTGTGCAGAAGTTTAAAAATTAAGAAGATTTCAACGGAACTATTTTGAACTACAAATTACTTTGGCAGTCAAATTATAAATACGTTTAATATAATGATCAATTTATGGGGTCCGAATTTAATTTTCCAAAAATAAGTGGTTTGTAATGTCCTCAATGGATATATTATTGTCATTCTTTTTCATTGTGGGTGGCATTGTTGTTTTAGCTTTCATTCTTTGGTTTATCTACTGGGTTATTTATTATATTCGCAGCGCATTTAAGTGAAGCTAATCGGCAAAGAAGTGACAGTGCCTTTTTTACTTGAAGGAATTTTAAGGGATTCAGTTAATCTTTCAGGGGAAAAGAATGAAAAGAGAACTTATCATTTTTATGATCTTATCTCTCTTTTTTCTGGCAATAGGGTGCGCAAGTAAAGGTGAAATATTTTACGTTAGAATTCAGAATTCTGCTTTTTATCCGGATTCAATTACAATATCTTCCGGTGATACTGTAAGATGGACAAATTTGGACTCAACTCCTCATACAGTCGTGGGAACTGATTTTTCGTCCGGGAATATCTCAAGCGGAGACTCATATGAGCATATGTTCAACAAAGCAGGCACTTATAATTACTATTGCTCAATTGATCCATCTATGAGGGGTATTGTCATAGTAAAACAATTATACGTTCCCAAAAGCAGACACTTATACACTGCTGATTAACTCTTCCATTAAGAGCGTTGTTATGCGAAATAAATGCTTTACAGAGACTAACAAATGCGCATAGAAAAGTGGCCCAAATTGGGAATTATTAAATATTGTGCATTTTGTTTTAGTTTTTTTCGGAATTACACAATGTAGTATCGCCTGGTTGAAAGTAGAACATCTCATTAATGTCGTCATATGAAATAACTTTAGCATACCGACCCCAATTAATAGCAGTCTCGATCTGGCGTTTAGCTTCTTCGGGGTGAAATTGTAGTTCCAGTGCCATATAAATTACGTCCCTCTCCAACTCCTGTTTGTGGGCAGCCCGTAGCATATCAAGCAGCCACCTAAATAAAGGAAGGCGACAAACACGGGTAGCAAAAACCTTCCTGCGAGTCAAAAGATCTGCCTCTGCAAAAGTCTTACCAAGTGGAGTCAGGTAGATATCACCCTGTGTAACAGTGGCAAAGCCAAGTAATTCTACAGCTTCGATTAGGTGGAGTAAATAATTAGAGTCTACCCTAAGTTCTCCAGCTAGGCGGTAAATGTCGGCGCGGTTATCATGGATATTATCCAGATATTCAAGCAAGCCTGCCAAATCATTAATTATTATATGGGGCAAAGCACGCACACGGCCTGGTTCGCCAGGAGCTGCTCCCATCTCTATATGCTCAGGCTGAGTCTGACCTGCAAGTATAGAATATACCTGATCTACTAAAGCTAAAAAATTGGGATCTCTGCGCTGGCGTGGATGTGGCAAATCTACTTTTAGATCTGCTACTATCCTGCCTGGTCCTTTCTCCATTACAACTATACGATCTGCCATGAAGACAGCTTCCTCGATGTTGTGCGTGACCATCAATATAGCCTGAGTGGGTATTTTGCCGCTGAGCCATAGTTCCAGTAACTCGCCACGTAGGGCTTCTGCGCTTAGTACATCCAGCGCTGAGAATGGCTCATCCATACAGAGTAACTCAGGCTCTGTAGCCATAGCACGGACAAACCCAACCTTCTGACGCATACCGCCCGACAATTCACGCGGGTATGCATTCTCGAAACCATCCAAACCAACTAGGCTCAACAGTTCTATTGCGCGTGCAACTCGCTGTTTGAGAGGAACACCTCGCGTCTTAAGCACAATCTCTATGTTTTGTTGTGCAGTTAGCCAGGGAAACAGAGCAAATGTCTGAAAAACAATAGCAGCGTGAGGATTAACTCCAAGTAAAGTTTTGTCTCGGTAGAGTACAACACCTTCACTCGGTTGTTGCAAACCTGCTACTATACGCAGCAGGGTACTCTTGCCGCATCCAGATGGGCCTAATAATGTGACAAATTCACCCTCATTAATAACCAAATTCGCATTCTTTATAGCTACAAAACGCTGATTTCCGCTGCCATATATCTGGCTGACATTCCTAAGTTCCAAGATATGATTGTTTTTTGGCATGTGTCTGAATCACTCCATATCTGAAAAATCACTCCAAGCGATATCTTTCTGCAGCTATTCGATACAGTCTACGCCACACAAAACGGTTGATAATAGAAACTGTTAGAATCATGCTCAGTGTTGAAGCCAGTAACAAAGGATAATCTCCACTAGCTGTAGCCTCTGAAATAAGCGCACCTATCCCATTAATTGATAAGGTTTTCCCGCCAAACTCTATGTATTCTGCTACAATACTAGCATTCCAGGCTCCACCTGCTGAAGTGATGGCTCCGGTAATTATGTAAGGAAATAGAGAGGGCAAGATTAGAGTACGCCAGCGTGTCCATCGATTAAGTTGTAACGTTGTGGAAGCGTCTTTCAAGTCTTGCGGAATCGCTGTAGTACCTGCAATAATGTTAAATAGAAGATACCATTGAGTGCCCATTAGCATTAACAAAATCGCTGCCAAGTTAAGACCACCTGGTAAGCCGAGTAGAATAACTACAAATATAGGGAATAGAGCTGTTGCAGGCACAGAGGCTATAATTTGCATTACTGGCTGTAATCGAGCAGTTAATCGTGCATCGCTGCCAATAAATACGCCCACGGGCAAAGTCCAGAAGAGAGCAATAATCAGAGCTACCAGAACACGCAGTAGCGTAGCCATCAGACCAGATGCTATGTTTCTCCATTGAGCAAGAGGCACTGTCATCAGCATTTGTCCAGTGAGATAGGCTCCGTAAAGTAATCCCAGAATGCCTGCCATAATTAAGAAGTACAGAATCCACTTAAGGTTGACTTTCGCCATCCTAGGTTGTTCAGTCATAGGAAAGCGATGGAGGGTTATTTCATCAAATATTTCAACTATTGGAGAAAATGCTTTTTGACTAAGCCAGTTGATGATTCGTGAACTGTGAAGCACATCATAAAACCAGGAAGTAGGCGATATTCTGCTCTCGACCATCTCCAGCTTAAACCGATCTGCCCATGTTAACAATGGCCTCCAGACTAACTGATCAAGAACAACAATAACAAGAACAAGAGTGACAATCCCCAAAATCATTGCAGTTAAATCACCCTGGTTAGCTGCTTCCTTAAGGTAGCTACCTAGTCCAGGCAGGCTGAAATTGCGCTGGCCTGTGGTGAATATTTCTGCAGCCATCAAGAAGAACCATCCACCTGCCCAGCTCATCATGCTGTTCCAGATCAAACTTATGGCAGCGAAGGGCAGTTCCAGCGTCTTAAAGCGCATCCAGCCATTGAGATGGAAGATAGTACTTGCCTCACGCAGTTCCATAGGTATAGTCTTAAGTGATTGATACCAGGCAAATGTCATATTCCAGACTTGGCTTGTGAAAATCAAAATAATAGATGCCAGTTCTACTGCGAGTCTTTGCGGCAGAAAAGCAATAAGGCTCAATAAGACAACTGGCAAAAAAGAAAGAATTGGAACACTTTGCAGTACATCAAGTAATGGTATAAGTATATGTTCTGAACTGCGATTGTAGGCTGCTATATAGCCATAAACTATGGTAAAAAAAAAGGAGAGTACGTAAGCAATAAGCATTCTTCTAAGGGATAGACTCGCATAAAAAGGGAGCGCGCTGGGATTAAGAGAAATAGTTGGTCCTTCAATCATTGCCGGAGTGCTGAGCGCCAAGTGTGCACCCACATAGATCAAAACAGCTACAGCGA
>JAMXLQ010000008.1 GCA_024280975.1 Methanosarcina sp. | reverse complement strand
AAATTTAAACTATTTCTAAATTTGGATAACAATTAATGTTAAATTTATTCAGAGATAATGTTCCAATCTTTCTGCAAAATTGCGATGAAGACTAGATCGATAATAGTCAGTTCTGGTTATCTGAACTTTTAACTACACCTCGATATATTTTATCTTTAACAAGATAGAAGAGGCCTCCATAGGAGAAGAACGTGAGTACTGGAAATATAAAGAGTCCTTCTTTGGCCACTTCCATATCGCCGTTCAAGACTTGAACTATGGCCATCATGTCTACAGCGGTTCCAATAGTAATGAAGAACCCAAAGAATAGGAGCAGTAATGAATATGCCTTTTTTGGTTTTGAAAGCATAAGGAATAATGCTAGAAAGCCTAAGGGAATACTTATTCCAAGGTCAAGATACCTGATGGTCCAGAAGGCAGTTGGAGCCGCTTTGTACGAACCATCGGGAAGATTTCCAGTATCTGTAACTTGCTGGATTTGAGATATCCGCATCACTGCAAAGAGCAGGAAGAATATTGTCATTAGGCCTACGTAGATTCGCAGACCTCTTGGTTTGAAGGCAGGAGCATCGGCTTCGGTAAACATAGATAGACTACCCAAAAGCAGAATGAGCCCACCTATTACAAGGGTTCCGAAAAGCCACCAGTAGTCCTCGATATTGCCACTGTAGGCAGAATTGCTCCATTCTTGACCAATCCCGACAGAAAGCCCTGTGTACATTAATGTTATCGGTGTAAGTATCAACAGGTATTTCGAGCCATCCCTCCTTGCCAGACATAAAATTCCACCAATTAGCAGGATCGGTGCGATCAGTACCAAGTTTGTAAGATCCTGCCCGGCGATCTGCCATATGCCAGATTGAGAGGTTCTATACTGTATTATTTCCTGACCAATGGGTCCAAAAAAAGCGATTAAAACCAGAGTTGCTGCACAGGTGATTGCAGTTATTCCTATTATGTACCAGGGAATTAAGCATTCATTCGCTAGTTCATTTCTTGTTTCACATTGCTTTTTAAGCAAAGAAGTCATTCTTTATAAGAAAATTTCCATACTTAATATAGTCCCCTCTTTGTTTCGTTATTCAGAGAAAATTTGTAATTCCTTTTTTTAATGCTGTAATTCCCAGTTGTGCCCAATGAAAATACGGTTAAAAAACGTTATTTTTGGATAGGAATCTCGTATATCCGTGTAAATCTCCCATAGAGTATGTTTTCTTCGCTAATTTTAATCTATCTTCTATGATTAACCTTACAGATCTGAACTCTTTCCATTTGCTTATTCGCCCTTTAAATGGAACATTTTATAATGTATTGTAAAAAAAGAATTTTACGTCATCTTCAAAAAATTTAAGGTTTTTTAGAAATTGAATCTGATTTTAGATAGACGTTAAGATGTAATTTTTTAAATGAACCATATTTATCTTAATTAATGGAAAAAAGAAATGATTTTCAGTTTGGTAGTGAATTTGAAAGAGTATTAAATTATATATAATGAAAAAAAATAAATGAGTTTTGCTCTAAGGTTTAAAATATCTATAAATAGAAATAATTGCAACTATCGGATATAAACTTTAAAGTTTTAGATCAAGTCCTGGGTGGTTGGCTGGGTGGAAGATATCTCTTTACTCTTGCTTCTTTTTTCAGTTTTAGGAGGTTACCTGCTTGGCATAATCTCAGGTCTCCTCCCTGGGATACACAACAATAATTTTGCGCTTGCCCTTGTAGCCCTTGCCCCTTTTCTGGCTGAAAAAGGGCTTTCACCTTTTTACATAGCCGTGATTATTCTTTCAAATGCTGTCTCCCAGACTTTTCATGACATAATTCCGTCAATATTTCTAGGGGCTCCGGATGGGGATACCGCGCTAACGGTCCTGCCAGGGCACAGGCTTCTGCTTGATGGGGCAGGAGCCGAAGCAGTCCGTCTTTCAGCACTCGGAAGCGCAGGCTCGGTAGTTGCTTCCCTGATTTTCGTGCTGCCGTTTTCTCTATTTTTTAAGGCTGTTTATCCTTATCTCGAAGAACACATGGCATGGATTCTTATTTTAATCGTGTTTTTGATGCTTGCAAGTGAAAAAGGTGAAAACGAGGAAGATTCAAAGAAGAAAAGCCCACTTGCAAAGTATAAATACAAAACTTTTGCCCTGATTTTGTTTTTGATCACAGGCGTGCTTGGGCTTTTTGCTTTCGCCAAGGAATCTCTTATGGTTCCGGTTGTGAATTTTGGAGAGCCTTCCATACTCCTGCCCCTGCTGAGCGGGCTTTTCGGAGCGTCCCAGCTAATTATAAGCCTTCTCACAAGTTCGAAAATCCCAGAGGAGTCCGTTTCTGCGCTCAAGCTTTCTCGAAAAAGAATTTTCAGGGGAATCCTTACAGGCAGCGCAGCAGGTTCACTTGTGGCATGGCTGCCAGGCCTCTCATCAGCAATTGCAGCACTTCTCACAGGACTTGTTGCAAAAGTCGACTTTGATAGGATTCCCCTTAAGAAAAAAACCTCAGAACCCGATCTAGGACGGCTAAGAACCTCTCTTTATTCTGACCCTTATGCCGGTAATCCTGCAATGCTTGAAAGCTCAAAGGAATTCATAATTTCAAATTCCGGTGTAAATACTTCTAACGCGATTTTCGGGCTGGTAGCTTTCGTGGTGATAGGAAGGACCCGAAGCGGGGCAATGGTTGCTATAGAAGATATTCTGGGAACAAATATACTTGATGCACCTGCGTTGCTGCTCTTTTTTGCCGCTATAGTATTAACTGCTCTGTTTTCCTACTTTTCCACAGTTTGGATAGGAAACAATGCTCATCTTCTTTTAAAGAAAGTTGATTACAGCAAACTCTGTGCAGGGGTCCTTATCGGGCTTACAGTAATGGTTTATCTCTTTACAGGGCTTTTCGGATTATTCATTTTTGTAATTTCGACTCCTATAGGCATGCTCGCCTCCTTCATGAATGTCAGAAAATCTCACGCAATGGGAGTCATTTTACTGCCTGTGATTCTATACTTTTTGTAAAAGAGATCTTTTCATAAAAGAATTTTTAATTGAAGATCAGACAATAAGCCGATTATGACTCCGAAGTAATAATTCTCTTTCCTTTTTGCATTTAGAGAAATTTCTCCTTGTCTCAAAAGTTTTTACTTTTTAATCCGATGGCGTGTAAAATATAAAACTTAAAATGTATTGGATTAGAATGTACAGAGAGCAAAAAGCACCTGATATAGAAGAAAACAAAAAATAAAACACAGATAAAGTCAAAAATATAAAATCAGGCTCTAAAGGCAAAAAAGTTAAGTTAAGTCGTGAAACCAAAATATAAACCCATATCATGAAATTAAAAAAAATCCAGACAATAAAAGCAAAAAATAAAGTGAAAAATAGACTACGACTTGTTTGAACCGAAACTGAGGGCTGAGTCTGAGTAAAATGGAAATTTCGAACAAAGTGGAAAATTCTGAATAAAATTATAGTAATCAATCAGAAGAGGTTTGCAGGAGTATGAAAGTACAACTTGAACAGCGTTTAACTGAACTCAGAGCAGAGTACGAATCAGGGCAGAAAATCCTCAAAGACATCGAGTTAAAGCTTGCAGAACTTGAAGACCGGAAAAAGAGCCTGAATGAAACCCTCCTCCGCATTAGCGGGGCAGTTGACTTGCTAGAAGAAGTTCTTGAAGGAAAAAAGGATGTGGAGGGACCAAAAAACAGGACAGGGGCTGGAACTATCACAGGGATTGTAGAGGTTCCTAATGTCGTAAGAAAGCCCCTTGAAAAAGCTATTAAAGCCCTGGAAGAAGTCGGGCTTACAGCAGGAGAAATCGTCGAGCAGAAAGGAGTTCTTCCCATAGGGGTTATGGACGGAGAGGTTCTCAGGCAGGAGCCGAAAACAGGGACAAAATCTCCGGTCGGATCAGCCGTAAAGCTTGTAGTTGCGGTAAAAGGCAAGTTTTTGCCACCTGAAAAATACTCGATGTGCGGTTCTTTTTCCGACCGTAGCTGAGCAAAAGAAAAGGAGGGTTTAAAACGGAAACTTATTCTTCCAGAATAAATAGTTCCCTGAGCGAACTTCGGGAACCCTGCAGAGCAGCAATTTCAGCCTTTACCGCGCTTGAGCGTTCCGAGAGTCAGGCATCTCAGAGGCTCTGCCTTGAAAAATTCCTCACTGAGTGCCAAGGAGCCTCAATGGTCTTATGGCACAATAATGACAGAAAACTCGGGAAACACCTCAGATCAGTATTCTCAATCTCCAGGAATTCCCCTCTTTCTCCAGAAGCTTTCTCTGGGCTGAAAGTAGTGATTAAAGGGATAGAAAAAGAAAAAATTGCAGGAATGAAAAAAACCCTAGAGGTGACAAAAACTGAAGAAACAGAGAATACTGGAGAAATAGAAAAAACCTTCAGGGATAAAAGAAGAGAAGGTACACCAGAAGGAGATACTGCTCATGGGAAATCGGAAACTTTCTCATATAATATAAGAACAAAGTCATTTACGTTTCATGGGAAGAATTATGAAATTCTGCCTCTTTTTCTAGCTGTAAGAGACCTTTATGCTTCCCTGCCCTTCTTTGAAGAGCTTCAGGCCTGCACTGAGCGACTTGAAAAGAATCCTCAGGATGCCACAGCTCTCTTTCAGAAAGCTGTGCTCATGTATAAGGCCAGGCGTTTTGAGACTGCTTTGCAGCTTACTGCGCAGGTTCTGAAAATTATTCCTGACGACCACAGGGTCTGGTATAACAAGGGCGTTGTTCTCTCAGAGTTGGGCCGGCTTGAAGAAGCAATTGAGGCTTATAATAGGACAATTGAGCTTGAACCGGCTTTTGAAGTTGCCTGGGACAATAAAGGGGTTGTTCTTTCTAGGCTCGGCAGGTTTGAAGAAGCTCTCGAAACCTACGATAGAATCCTTTTGGGATATCCTGAATATGCTGAAGCCTGGGCAGGAAAAGGCTCCATACTTTTGGCCCTCGGTAGAGAAGAAGAAGCTCTTGAAGCTTATGATTCCGCCCTTCGAATCAGGCCCGATTACCTTGAAGCTCTTACGTCGGCCGGAAGCTTGCTTTCCAGACTTGACAGATTCGATGAATCCCTAAAGATTTATGATAAGGCGCTTCAGCTAGCCCCTACAGATCCCTGCCTCTGGGCAGCCAGGGGTTTTGTTCTTTCGGAAATGGATAAACAAGAGGAAGCGTTGCAAAATTGCAATCGAGCCCTTGAATTGAAACCTGGCTTCATCCCTGCGCTTGAAACCAAGGTAAAAATCCTTTCAGAGATCCGCAGACAGAAAATCAGATCCTCTCAATGATTTCTCTCCCAATCATTTTTTCCTCTTTTGTTTGTCTTTAATTAGACTGTATTCTTAGAGCTTAAGAATTAGACTGTATTTTTATTGCAGGGTAGTTTTTATATTCGGTAAAATTCGAGTCAGAAAAAGTATATCTCATTGAAAACAAAAAGTGCAAAATACCAGTTTTAGCTCTGGTTCCATGCGTTAAATGTAAAAACGGCCAGATATGGCGAAAACCCGAAAGGGGTACAGAATGAACTTTCACTGGAAAAGCGAGGATTCCGATATGGCAGAAGCAGATGATAGTGCAAAAATGAATAAGGCAAAGCAAAAGGAGTCAGAAGCGACAGAGGGAACTGTAGAACCAGAGGATGTGAAACAGCTCCTCACGAAGGCTGGCAAGACCGATAATTACGAAGACAAACAAAAGCTGTATGATAAAGCCTTAACTCTGGACCCTTTACACCTCGATGCATGGATCCAGAAGGGTTTTGCCCTGGACAGAATAGGGAAATCAAGAGAAGCTCTTGCCTGCTATGACAAAGCTCTTGAAATAGATCCCGAAAATTCGGGAATCAGGTGCCTCAAGGGTTTTGCCTTCAATAACTTAAAGGAGTTTGAAAAGTCGATCGAGTCTTATGATGAAGTCCTGAAAGTAAATCCTGACGATATATTTTCATTACATCAGAAAGGCTCAGCTCTGGAGAGCCTTGGCAAATATGGAGAAGCTATGCAGTGTTACGACAAAGCGCTTGAGATCGATCCGACTGACGTTCTTATTAGAGAGAAGAAATTAAGACTTCTTGAAGTTATTTATAAAAAAGGAACTTTAACGGACTCTCCTGACAGCGGCTTTAACTGAAAAATCCTCGAGATCTGAAGTAGATTTCTAATTTGAGACAAATTGTAGCACAGATTAAGAAAAAATTGCGACCATTGAAAGAGAAAGTATTGTCAAAGAATTAAGATTATGGAAAAAAAATGTCAAAATGTTAAAACATTGCCGAAATATTAAAAATCTCGAAAAAAGTGCAGGGCCGGAAACCGGCCTTTACTTTTTGCTCTTCTTGGCTTCCTCTTCTATCCTGATCTCTTCAACAATTTCCATCAGTTTTTCCTTAATTTTTGATATGGCGTCTACAGCTTCGCCGCCTACCTCAATCGGAGCCCGTTTCTCCAGGTCGGCCTGCATTAGCTTAGGGTCAAAGGGAATCTCTCCAAGAACCTGGATGCCTAGCTCTTCAAGTTTATCGTTAACTTTTCCCGAGCCTCCTTTATTAATTACGGCAGCAAGGTGTTTTATCCCTATTTCAGAAGACAGCTTTTTTATTCTCTCAGCCGTTTCAAGTGATCTTGCTCCTGGCTCGACTACCACGATCATGAGGTCCATTCCTCTTGTAGTACCCCTTCCGAGATGTTCGATACCTGCTTCCATATCAAGGATTACTGCACTCTTTTCCCTGAACATAAGGTGTCTGAGAAGAGCCCTCAGGAAAGCTGAGGCAGGACACATGCATCCGCTTCCCCCACGGTCCACGGTTCCCATGACAAGCATTCTAACTCCATCGGGCCCTATAACTCCGTATTTACTCGCAATATCATCGACTTTAGGGTTATAGATGAAAGCTCCACCTTCGGCACCTGCTCTTTCCTGAATCAGGTCTTTGAAATCTGTCAGAGGCTTTGGGGGATTTTCTACTCCAAGTGAAGATGCCAGATTCATATCTGGGTCTGCATCTATTGCCAGTACTTCGTATCCGTCCCTTGCAAGTAGTCTGGCCAGAGTGCCTGAGAGAGTTGTTTTTCCAACGCCGCCTTTTCCGGTAATTGCTATTTTTATGAGGATTCCCCCTGAACATTGATTCAGATTAATTATAGTGATTTTGAGATTATTAGTTATTTTTCTAAGCAGGGATATAGCTATCAAGCTGTTTATACTTATTCATTTATCCCTGCCTTCATCCCATTATTCCTTAGATAGTACTTTTTAAAACTTTTTATTTATATGAATTATATTTATTCACTCATAGGTTACGATCTGCTAATTTTTTATCTAATTTAATAAGAAATAGACAGCGATTTCGTTAAAATTGTGCGCGTTCTCTTTCATATATTTGAATCTCAGTTGGGGCATCAAATCTTATTATACATTCTTTCTGTGTAAACAGTCGAACAATCAAGGTTTAAAAAGAATTTCAAACTCAAAATAATATAAGAACAGCATAATTTTTGTTTT
>JAMXLQ010000007.1 GCA_024280975.1 Methanosarcina sp. | reverse complement strand
CACGAGCCTGTTCCTGAGCCGGATGTTCCCGAAGGTTCCGCGCATCATTACTTCGTGGTTACCCCTCCGAGATCCATAGGAGTTGAAATCTTCAGGGCTCACGCCCCAGGAGATTAGATATCTACCTGCAGGACTATCGGATGGGATATCGCCTGCAGGGGATATGTGATCCGTGGTAATGCTGTCCCCGAAAAGGGCCAGGACTTTTGCATTCTTTATATCCGCGGGTGTTGGTGAAGCAGTCGGGAAGTCTATGAAATATGGAGGTTCCTGAATATATGTGGACATTGGGTTCCAATCATATAGGGTACCTGTCGGGGCTTCCAGCTCTCTCCAGAGTTTGGGGCCTTCAAGAGCATCTGAATATTCTTTTTCAAACATTGAAGGTTTGATGCTATTCTTCTCAGCATCCCTGATCTCCTCCTCTGCAGGCCAGATATCTTTAAGGTAAACAGGGTGCCCATTGGGATCATAAGCAAGAGGGTCAGTTTCGAGGTTGATATTTATGGTACCCGCAATCGCATAGGCCACAACAAGTGGTGGAGAAGCAAGGTAGTTTGCCTTGACAAGAGGATTAATCCGCCCTTCGAAGTTCCGGTTTCCGCTGAGTACGGCTGCAACGGTAAGGTCATTTTCCTCAATTTCTTTCGAAACTTTTTCAGGTAAAGGCCCGCTGTTCCCTATACAGGTTGTACAGCCGTAACCAACCTGATGGAAACCAAGGGCTTCGAGATAGGGCAAAAGGCCTGCGGCTCTCAAATATTCCGTAGCTACTCTTGAGCCTGGGGAGAGACTTGTTTTTACAAAGGGCTTTACGTGCAGTCCCCTTTCTATGGCCTTTTTGGCGAGCAGTCCTGCCCCTATCAAAACTGAAGGGTTTGAGGTATTGGTACAGGAAGTAATTGCTGCAATCACTACGGAACCATGTGTTACTCTGAAAGCCTTCTCTGAAGATTTCACTTCTGCTGCACTAGGGGTTTCAGTTTCCTCTACAGGTGTCCCCCCTTCCTCTATCCAGCGCTGGTAAGCGGGATCTTGGGAGAGTTCAAGCCCTAATTCTTTCTTTCGAATAAAGGTCTGCTGCATGATTTCACGGTAGTTTTCGGGCACCTCATTCAAAAAGAGCTGGTCTTGAGGTCGCTTCGGACCTGCAAGACAGGGTTTTACCGTGCTCATATCAAGCTCCAAAGTGCGGCTGAAGACAGGATCAGGTTTGTTGATTGAATAGAGAAGGTCCTGGGCTTCCAGATACTTTTTAACAAGGTCAACCTGCTCTTTGCTCCTGCCAGTTCTTCTTAGGTAGTCAAGAGTCTCAGCATCAGGGGGGAAAATTCCAAGGGTTGCCCCATACTCAGGAGCCATATTGGAGATTGTTGCTCTATCTGGAAGACTCAGTGAGTTTAACCCGGGCCCGTAGAATTCCACGAATTTGCCGACAACTCCCTCTTTTCTCAGGATCTTCGTAATTGTCAGAACGATATCTGTGGCAGTGACTCCCTTTGCGGGCTTTCCGTAGAGCTTGAAGCCCACGACCTCAGGCACAGGCATATAATAAGGCTGCCCTAGCATTACTGCTTCGGCTTCTATACCTCCTACTCCCCAGCCGAGTACTCCAATCCCGTTGATCATTGTAGTATGGGAATCTGTTCCTACGAGGGTATCAGGGAATGCAGATAACTCCCCATCTTTCTCCTTGAGATGCACAAGCGGAGTCAGATACTCAAGGTTCACCTGATGGATAATTCCCCTTCCAGGGGGCACGACTCTGAAATTGTCAAAGGCTTTCTGGGCCCAGCGCAGGACGGAGTAACGTTCTCTGTTGCGTTCAAATTCCTTTTTCTCGTTTTCCTCAAGAGCGTATGCCGTACCGTAAGAATCCACCTGAACCGAATGGTCAATGACAAGGTCAGCAGGGATAACGGGATTTATTTTCGCGGGATCGCCTCCCAAGCGCTGCATTGCCGAGCGAAGGGCTGCCAGGTCTACTACAGCTGGAACGCCTGTGAAGTCCTGCATAATTACCCTTGATGGAATGAAAGGGATGTCCCTGTCACTTACATTTTCAGGGCTCCAGCGGGCAAGAGCCTCCACATCCTCGGCAGTTATTATATGCTTTTCAGTGTCCGCATGCCTGAGCAGAGATTCCAGCAGGATCCTTATGGAGTAAGGAAGCAAAGAAATTCCTTCAAAGCCCTTTTCTTCCAGTTTGCCCAATCTGTAAATCGTAGCTTTTCCTGCGGCTGTTTCAATAGTGTCTCTTACCCCAAATGGGTCCAGACCTTCTCTCATATATTTCTTACCTCCAGCAGAAATATGAAATTAAAATTATGATATCATAGATTTTTCTTTGTCGTATGAAAGCCCCATCTTATCTTCAGACTATTTTATTCCTTCGGGTTTACGCTCACTTTTCTGTACACAGAAGTCTCTCACATTGATGCGTTGCCCTGCAATTTTTCCGGAATCTCCGAAAATTGCGCTACAACTAAATTATATGTTAACCAGTATAATAATTGTTGATTCCTACTCTAGCCTCAGATACACTGGCTCTTTAATTTATGCTTTCATATATTCCAGCAGTGCAGGTAAAAAAGAAAAGTAGGCTTTGTAGAAAACCTATCTAACTTGGGTCCTTTTTTGAATTCACAAGAATAAATCAGAAACTATTAGAGAGCACATAAGAAGTCATCAGGGAGTAATAGGTCAGAAACTATTGAGAGCAGGTCTGAGAAATACAGTAATTTTCCCTGTAAACCTGGATTTTAATGGATATTTAAGCCTTATAATCGTCGAAGTTGTTGTAATTTAGGCAAGAATACAATTGTTTTCGGAAAATAACCGGAGTTTTTATTTTATGTATCTGGCTGAGTACCAGTCCCACCAGCTAATGCAGACGAATCTAAATCGCAATGAATAGACCCTTTTTAAAGTGGATAGAGCACTGAAACAGAGGTTATTTCAACAAGATTTACATTACAAAAAATTAAAATAAGTTCATTACCTATATTGTCATAACACCGCCTACATTGTCAAGTGAACAGCATGATAAGTACAACAGACCAACATCGTACATACCCTGGATTATAATCGGAATGCTAATCGCCGCAACAGCTTACCGTATTTCCAAAATGTGAAACGTAAAGATGCTTCCAAGAACTGGTGCAAGCAATTAAAAAATTTGATTAATAAATTTTTAGGGCGTGACTTGTCTCGTGGAGAGTAAAAAGCGCAGGGCATTTTTCCAAGACTGCCAGGCAGTTTCGGAAGTAATAGGGCAGATGCTCGTGATAGGTATAGTAATTATTGCTGTTTCTACGATAGCCCTGTCAGTATTTTCCGAATGTGGGACTATGAAGCCAGCACCATCTACCTATATTCAGGAAAAAATCGATACAAAAACGCATTGCGTATATATCACACACAGTGAAGGAGAAGATATTAACCTGTCGGCAATCAAAATAATACTTATGTTCCCTAACGGGCATAGGGATGAGTTCGATAACTCTAACTTTGATCATCCAGCCAGCGTTGGGCTCGATGATAATGTTTTCGCTGTTGGAGATTGCATAGTAATTAATGATGTAAATATAACGAGTGGCATCGATATAGAAATGTTTTATGTGTACACGCCTTCCCAGCTGGTAATCCGGCATATAGTGCTCCATGCGCCGACGAATACAACCCCATCGACGAATACAACCCCATCGACGAATACGACTCCATCGACGGATACAACTCCATCGACTGAAGTAAACCAAAAACCTATAGCAAATTTCGCTAGCAACGTCACTAAGGGTTACGTTCCTCTTGATGTGCAGTTTACAGACCACTCGGAAAATGCAATTGGATGGAGCTGGGATTTTGAAAACGACGGAGTTATTGATTCTACAGAAAGTAATCCAGTTCATGAATTCACGACTGTAGGACCTTATATCGTTAATCTGACAGCAATCAATAAAGATGGTACCAATTCAAAGTTAGCTACAATCAATGTAATAGCTCCTCAAGTCCCAATTGCTGACTTCTCTGCAACTCCCACTTCTGGAACTATGCCTCTAAATGTTGCATTTACTGACGCCAGTGTAGGTACACCTACTTCTTGGAAATGGAACTTTGGAGATGGAAAATCTTCAACTCAGCGGAATCCTTCATATGTTTACCAAAGCGGAGGAACGTACACAATCAGCTTAACAGTAGCGAATAATAATGGAACAAATACAACGACAAAAACTAACTATATAACTGTAACAAATCCACCACTTGTTGCTAACTTCTTTGCAACTCCAACTTCTGGAAATAACCCTCTTAATGTAAGTTTTACTGACATTAGTACAGGTACACCTATTTCTTGGACATGGAACTTTGGGGATGGAGGCACTTCAACAGCTCAAAACCCATCACATAAATACACTGGCAAAAAAAATTACACAGTCAGCTTAACAGTAGCAAATAATAATGGAACAAATACAACGACAAAAACTAACTATATAATTGTCTCCTAAAAATCGACTTATTTAACTGAAAAATAACGGTTCCATTGCAAAAAAAAATTCTGAGAGGGATTCACTGAAAGAAGTAGAAATTTAGAATTACATGTATGCCAGTAAATTTCTTTAAATGGAACATTATGAAGGAGAAATTATTTTATTAAATGTAAGATGGTACTTAAAATATGCATAGATCTTAGGAATTTACTGGATTCTTAAAAAAATATAAAGTTTAATAATCCCAGATATTAAAAATCTCAGTATTCTTCATGCAAGCCTCCTCATCCGAAAATCATTATTGAATCGAGTCTTGCGGTACCTACCTTTGTCCAGTACTTGCAAATACTACAATACTGAGTTTCACCATCTGAGCGCAATTTCAGGTTAGCGTGGCATTTTGGACATATTTTTAGATGTTTCATGAATAAAACTCCTTGAATTTCTATTTTAATTTTGAGCTCATCCAAAACTCAAATTTGGTTTTTCTGAGTCTCGAGTTTGAACGATTAATCAAGTTCTGGGGTGAGCTCAAACATTTTGTTTAACTCTTTAGAAATCTTTGGAGGTCGGCTGATCTGTTTATAGACTACAGAGGTTAGTTTACTTTTTCTGTGTTTATGCTTCTCCCATTTCTTTTCTGAATTCTATGTAATCCCTCTCAACTTCTTCAATATTATATTCCATTTTATATCCCATTCTTGCGGTTTTGTTACTTTCAAGTCGTTTTTCTATTTGTATGTGGAGAACTTTTTAAAGGCTGTCTAAAGATTGACTTTTAGCAAATTTTTTGATATGCACTTTTTCCCGATTTGTTTTTAAGTTTAGAGTGGTGCTGCATGAATACCCCTTAAATTTCCCATAAATTTCATCAGAGGTTAAAAGCATGCCATTCCAAAACAAAGACCCTCGTGAAATTAGTTTTGAAAGCTTTTTCTCTGTTATTTTATTCATTAACTGGTTCTCCTCTATCCTACGTTTTATCCCTTTCTTCTAAAGGTATACGGAATCCTATCTCCTCCTAATATTATAAATAACTTTGTATTCAGGGTTCTGTCAAGTATCCGTCTGCTAGACAGTTTTTAATGGAGAGCAAAAAGTCGTCTGCTGAATTTAGGAAATTTAGTTTTATTTTTATTTAAAAATATTAGTCATGTAAAATTTGCGAAGAATATGAAAAATAACTCTTTAACTGCTTTATTATTAAATTTGAGTGGTATACTTGTTTGAAATTGGATGTGGTCCTCTAGAGAATAAAGAAAAAAATGATAAATATGTTGAGAATTTAAAAGAAAATTATGACACTAGTTATAGGAATAAAATGTGTAGACAGCGTTATATTAGCTGGTGATCGAAAAGTAATGCGTGAAACAGAGTGTTTGGAAGAAAAAAAGATTGTATCTCCATTCGAAAATTTTGTACTTGGGTATTCTGGACATACCGTTTACATGGATTATTTAATATCTCGAATATCTGATTACTCAAATATTCCAAATGAAAAAAAGGCTTGGAAAGATTTTTGCAACTTTTTAGAAGATTCCACATATGAGTTAAATAAGAAATATGAGTCTAGAATGAATAATCTAAGTTTCGATACGTTATTTAGTGTAAAATTAAGAACGAACAGTGCCTATTTAT
Source organism: Methanosarcina sp. (assembly GCA_024280975.1). Lineage (GTDB taxonomy): Archaea > Halobacteriota > Methanosarcinia > Methanosarcinales > Methanosarcinaceae > Methanosarcina. The sequence continues at coordinate 615 of JAMXLQ010000007.1, read as the reverse complement.
TTCACCTGCATATTGGTGGATATCGTCAAAAAGTTAAAAATTTTGATATTATAGGACACGGGGCTCCATATGCACTCCCGTTTTTAAGAGCTGTTTACTCCCCAGAAATAACTATGGATCAAGTGATTAAATTGTGTATTTTTATACTAAAGTTAATTGATAAATGTGATGTTGATACTACTGTAGGTGGCAAACCTCAAATATATCAGATTCCCGATAATGGAGATATTAAAGAAGTATCTGAAGAAGAGATAGACGTTTTGCTGAAGAGAACACAAGTAGAAGATAGATTATATACAGCGATATTTAAACAACGTAAAATAAAAGGTTAAACGAATTTTGCTTTCGCACTTGCATTCTGTATCAGTGTAACCCATTATTTTCCCCTTTCAACTCGATCCCACAAGCTTCCACAAGTGTCATACCATCCAATACTTCATGAGGCTTGATAAAGTTATGATAAATCTGCGTCCCTTGTAAGATAGGAGTTTCTTTGATTTTAAGCCCTCTCATTGTCTTTTCTCTGTCTTGGATTTCACCATTAATTCTTTCCATCTTGTTATTATTGGCTGTATTGCCGTGACCTGTTAATTTTATAGCATTGATATGTTGAGA
>JAMXLQ010000006.1 GCA_024280975.1 Methanosarcina sp. | reverse complement strand
TGTAAGTACTCAGCATTGCCAGTATTAGCTGCAGTACTCCAGCCATGCATCTAGCTTACAGTTAGTGTGATAATGTATATGAAAGCTAGTAAACAGTATGTTTATCGGAGCTGGTTAAAGTAGATTTTCGGAATTTCGCTTTTAAGGTGCCGGAATATAAGAAGGATTATTAAAAAAGGAAATCTGGGAGTTCTTTTCTGCCGAACTCCCAGATAAAAAGCTCATTGTTACAAACTCCATAAGTTATAGGAATCAGGATAATTAAAGTTTTTTAGCTTCCTCATACCTTTTAGCTGCAGCCTTTAGAGCCTCAACGCCTGGAAGCTTTACCCCGGCAAGATAATCAATGCATGCCCCTCCACCTGTACTAATATGGGAAAAACGGTGTTCAAGGCCGAGATGGGCAACTTCTGCTGAGATATGTCCACCACCAATAATTGAAAACTCAGATTTAGTGGCAGCTTTTATAATCTCGTGCGTTCCAAGGGCAAATTCCTCAACTTCGGAAACCCCTGCCGGACCATTTAAGACAACCGTTTTTGCTTTCTCGATTTCACTGGTAAAATCAACAATAGTTTCAAGCCCGATATCGTTTATAGGGAGAGAATCGGAATTAAGTTCCGAAACAGGCACTTCAACCCTTTTCTTGTTATCATTTAAAGCCACGTCCTTGGGAAGGCCGACTTTATCGTTGAATTTCGCAAGCATGCCTTTTGCTTTTTCTATCTGGTCTTCATAGCCCTGGGATTTGATGAAATCCAGATTTGCTTTCCCGATATCTATGCCAGATGCCGCAAGTGCTACATTTGCTACTACCCCTGTAAGGAGTACCCGATCAGCCCCTCCGTTTGTGAGTACATTTTCCGCCACTCGAAGAGAGTCGTCCACTTTTGCTCCTCCAAGCACGAAAATCGTCGGCCTTTCCCCTCCTTTGATTCCTCTGTCTAAAGATGTAAGCTCTTTTTCCATAACTCTTCCAGCTCCAGTTGGAAGAACCTCAGTAAATCCTACTACGGAAAGGTGAGATCTATGAGACACTGCAAAAGCATCATTAAGGAAGATATCCACAAAAGGTACTAACTTTTTAACCGGGTAGGTTTTTGCCTGTTCTGCTGGAGTTCTTTCGAGGCTTTCTTCTGAATAGAACCTTACATTTTCAAGCAGGATGACATCTCCATTTTCCATTGAAGCAATCCTGGTCTTTGCATAAGTTCCGAAGATATCGTCCACATAGAGAACCTGCTTGCCCAGATATTTGGACATCAGCTGGGCGTGAGGTTTCATTGTAGTGAAGTCTTTTTTTCCGGGCCTGCTCTGGTGCGCAAGCAAAACAACTTTTGCGTCCTCAAGATCCTTCAAGGTGGCAATATGGCTTCGGATCCGCATATCATCCAGAATATTACCTTGTGGATCCATAGGAGAGTTCAGGTCAACCCTTACAAGAATCGTCTTTCCGCGTGTGTCAAAATCATCGATTGTAAGAAAGTTTCTAGAAGTCATGCCCTCAGCGCACCTTTTTGAGTGAAATTTTATATATTAAAGAATAAAATTTAAAGTAAATTTTAGAGAATTTCTTTTCGTTAAATAGTGTTTACCTTTGTCATGGAATTTTTTCCTTAAATAGGTTTGTTTATATCTAAGTCTAATGAGAGGGATTACGAATTTTGTATAAAATCAAGAAGGAAAAACAAGCCATATAATTTAAGAATATTTCGGATTACAGAATAGAATATTAAAGAGGGTGGAACGCGACGACATATGAAAAAGATAACCATAGAGATTTTGAAGAAAGAATAAGAATGATGGTGGAAGCTGGTTACGAAACCGTTGTAAGGGAGGCAATAGTATGCACCCGCTGTCCCCTCCATAAAAGTGCAATAAAACATGTAGTTGGGAAGGGATCCTGCCACCCGAAAGTTTTCTTCATAGGAGAGGCTCCAGGAAAAAGCGAAAACGAAACTGGAATTCCATTCTATGGAAGGGCAGGAAAAGAACTGGATAAAATGATCGAGTATATGGGGCTTTCTGAAGAAGACTGGATGGTAACAAATACAGTCAAATGCCACCCACCGGAAAATAGAAAACCAAAAATTAATGAAATCGAATGCTGTAAACCTTTCCTTCTTGCACAGATAATTCTGCTTAATCCAAAAATTATAATCCTTCTTGGTAACACAGCCGAGAGGTCCTTTTGCCCCGGAAGAAAACTCGAATGGGGAGTCCCTGTGGAACACGAAGGAAGAACAATCCTGAAACTCTATCATCCTGCAGCTCTGATTTACACCGCCTCAAAGATAGAAACCCAACATGCTTTTATTGATAAAAACAGGAATCTCTGGAAATAAAAGGAGCGGATACAGGGATATGGATCTATTCTAACTACAAATACGCTGTTCTTGATTTTTTGGATAGATTCTTAATCTCTTAACCGAATACAAATGGATTACTCATTATCAATTAATCGCAGTTGGGAGACTGGCGTTGGTGCCTGATTATCCTTTTCGGTTCCGTTGCAAAAAAACTATGAAAGGGATTTACTGAAATAATAGAAATGTAGGAGTATATGTTATGCCAGTAAATTCCTTTAAATGGAAACATTATGCAGGGGAGATTATTTTACTAAACGTCAGATGGTACTTAAAATATTCATTAAGTTATCGAAATTTAAAGGAAATGATGGCAGAAAGGGGAGTAGAAATTGATCACACTACGCTAATGAGATGGGTACATCAATACTCTCCTGAAATCGAAAAGAAGGTACGCAGATATTTAAAGCCGACTAATGACTCTTGGAGAGTGGACGAAACCTACATCAGAGTTAAAAGTAAATGGAAATATCTTTACAGAGCAGTTGACTCAAATGGAAACACAATCGATTTCATGTTAAGTGCAAAACGAAATAAAAAAGCTGCAAAGAGATTCCTTAAGAAAGCTTTGGGTTCAAAACACAATCAAATTCCAAGAGTAATAACAGTTGACAAGAATCCAGCTTATCCACCTGCTATAGATAAACTGAAAAATGATAGGATGTTACCTAGAAACGTAGGCATTAGACAAATCAAGTGTCTGAATAACATTATAGAACAAGATCATAGATCTATAAAGCGAATTATTAATCCAATGTTAGGCTTTCAGTCTTTTCAATCTGCTAATAAAACTTTAAAAGGAATTGAAGCTATGAATATGATTAGAAAAGGACAAATCAAGAATCTAAATTACTCTGGCTTTAATGAAGCTAAATATATTAATCAATTATTTGGAATAGTTCTATAATATTAATACATCTTTTTGAATATTTTTTCTTTTGTTCATTATTCATAGATTTACAGGCTTATTCTAAGATTTTTTGCAACGGAACCCTTTATCTGGCTGTTTACTGGTCTGCTATTTTTCTGGCTTTTACAGCCACCATGATCAGCTCCAGCGAAAATTACAGAGGTGCCTGGATTTACCGGGCTTTACCTATAGAAAGCCCGGTTCCGCTTTTAAAAGGCGCTTTAAAGGCTTTTATAGCCAAATTTGTCATTCCTATTTACTTTTTGATCGCCTTAATATTCATCCTCTTATGCGGCTTAAAAATCATCCCCGATCTCATTCTGATATTTATAAATATGATTATGGTCCTGCTCTTTATTTTTAAATTGAACCGCAAGGAACTCCCCTTCTACCGGGATTTTCAAGTCACGCAGGGTATGAACCGGATGGGGATTATGCTGATTTCAATACTG
>JAMXLQ010000005.1 GCA_024280975.1 Methanosarcina sp. | reverse complement strand
CCTATCCCAAAAGTCATTTAATTCTGAATCATCAAGAATTTTCAGGATTGTTTTCATGATCAGAAACTTGATTGCTTATTCGGAATACAGGGTTCAGAGAAGCAATTTAGTGTTTTGGGATAGGCTCATAGAAATAATTATTCCTCAATATCGGAGAAATAACTATTTTCTTTAATACTAGATAAACAAGAGTTCACAATATTATTCTGTTTGCTATTCAAAAAGATGCGAAAAAGAAAAATATCTGAGTAAATGACTCGATAAAGACTCGTTCAAAAGTTTACAGATAAATACAATTTTAAAACATCTAAATGAGGCTTTTTAGGCTCTGTAGAAATCGTTAACTTTATGTAAATACTTTCCATAACTTTTCTATTTATATTGTATACTATCAGTTAATTTTTATTTCCTTTACTTGATTATAGACTTTTCTTGACCTGAGTACTTCTCCAAACTTTCTTTTTACAACGGAGAACGTTGTTTCTGCTCCGCTCCGTTTATTGTATTTGCTTCTATCAAAGCTTAAATTCAACTTTTTTTCTGTATTTTCCTTTTATTTTCTTTTTCTTACTCTTAAGGGTATAATTGATTGTGCTTTTATTTCTTCTCTAATTAGAGCATGAATTTTTTCAGAATCATACCCTTTATCTATCACATAACATTGTAATTTTCTTGTCTTATTCGATTGTTTTATTAGACCTTTTACATGTTTGACATTATGATCTGTTTTTTGACTAATTTACCATCCTATACTGCTTTTTTATCAGCGTCTACTGATATTGAAGTTTTCGGGAAGCTCCAAAGGATCCTCCCTGTTCTTTGAGAATAATAATGACTTGCATAGGAACTTGTAAATCCAGTTGCATCAATTGCTGTAATAGAAACATTTTCTCCATAACGGCTTAATGCTACTGTTTTTCAGTTCAAGTGTTTAAGTCCTATTTAAAAAAGAGTATAATGGACTTGAATTTTTTTACGTCAAATACTTTTTTGCTTGGACACAATTTTTGATGTAATTTATTTAATATAATTTATGATATTACTATGTGCTGGAGTTTGAAAATAAAGCTGGGGTTTCATCAAAAATAAAAGAATTCCTGGAGGTTGCTGATTCTTCTTCTTCGAATTAGTCTGTTTGGGGGAGCAAGAGACTGTATTGGAGGATACAGTATATTCAGCGCCTCTGAGCTTCTTCTTGCATTACATATTTTGAAGATACCCTCTCAGATTAAAATGATATTTAAGGGGTCTTATTCATGAAACATCTAAAAATATGTCCCAAGTGCCGAGCTAACCTGAAATTACGCTCAGATGGCGAGATTCAGTATTGTAGTATTTGCAAGTACTGGACAAAAGTAGGTACTGCAAGACTCGATTCAATAATGATTTACGGATGAGAAGTTCGCATGAAGAATGCTGAGATTTTGAGTATCTGGAATAGTAAAAATTAGATTTATTTTCCGAATATAGTGACTGAAATAAATCAAGAAAATATAAAATGAGGGATATTATGGAATATGAGCTGGAAGAAGTCGAGAGAGATTATCTAGAATTCAGAAAAGAAATGGGAGAGGAATAAACACAGAAAGAGTAAACTAACCTCTCAGTAGCCTACAAACATATCAAATAATCTTCAAAAATCTCCAAAGAGTTAGACAAATGTTTGAGTTCATCCCAAAACCAAATTTCTTCTTAAATCAATAAAAGTTTCAGAACTGTCTTCTATGACAAGAAATTCGATTGACAATTCAAACTCAAAACTCAGAAGCCCAATTTTGAGTTTTGGGATAGCTCAAAAATAGTATTGACGCAAAGAACGATTCAATTATTGCATAATCTGAAAGATCGGGTTTACTTCATGCTTTTTTTCTATTAATAAAGCGACCTTTAATTAGGTTTTTCTTAACTGTCACGTAACTTTTTTTATATATAAAAAAGCATATCTAATAATACTTAAAATAAATAATGTGTTATTTCCTGACAAATTTAAAGTGCCTAGTGACGGTATGATAGAATCAGAACTTATGAGGATAGGGTTTTTCTTCCTGACATCCTTCTGAGTAAATTTGATGAAATTGTCGAGAAAAAAGGTTATTTTCCCACTTGGAAAGCACAACAGATGCTATCAGGAGTTATATTTCCCATTACGAACGGATTAATGACGTTAGTTATTGACTCGAGTAATATAAGGAGTTTTTAACTATAGAACGCAAAAGACCCTGAAATTCCCCACCTGATTGCACATACAGGTGAGAAATTCAGGAATTGTGCGTTCAATTCACAGATTTAGGAGGTGTTTCTCTTTTTTGTCTGTTCGCTTAGACATAGATATATGTGAGGAACTTATATTTAATACTTTTCTTAAGTTTCATCTTATTTGATGTTATTATATTAGATATTAGTATTACCAGTATTAGGTCAACATTCAGGAAAAGGCACCTTAACTTTAAAAATTCATCCCAAAACTGGCTTTATTTCCAGACATTTCTTTCACTTGATTGTAAAACTTTCTTGCTTTAACTGTTTCTCCAAACTTTCTTTTTATTACTGAAAATACTATTTCAACAGTGTTTATTCTGTTATCCGTTTTTTCTCAAAGTTTTTATACAACTGCTGTCCATATTCCCCAATTATCCTAGTTCTTTCCCTTGCAGACGTGAGAATTAAAATCTGAAACAAAAGCATTAAATCTAAAGTTGAGTATGTTTGGGGATTAAGTTAAATTTATTACACCTAAGAAGAGAGAATCTCTTAACATCTTCTAAGACGTTATGTTTTTGATTCTTTCTAGAATAAGATTTATGCGATTAAAATGAGAAATTAACAGCGCTAAACCTTTAACTATCTAAAACAAGAGTAACTGCGACGCCTATTGTGCTTGATTTTTTGTAATTCAAGTACACAAGTCATATAGAAATTAAGTAAATTCTACACCACTGAGATGAACTTCCATGCCAGTAATTACCTTACAGTACGACGACCTCGAAAAACTCACAGGAACCGATAAGGAAACCATTATTAAAAGAGTGCCCATGATAGGAGCTGATGTCGAAAGGGTTGAAGACGAATATATCGATATTGAGTTCTTCCCTGACAGGCCTGACCTTTACAGTGTTGAAGGAGCCGCCAGGGCTATGCGGGGTTTCCTGGACCTTGAGACCGGGCTGTCTGAGTATAAGGTAAATCCGCCAAAGGTTTCGATCTCAGTTAGTGAGGATATTCTGAAAATCAGGCCTTTCCTTGGGTGTGCGGTTGTAAGAGGCGTAAAATTCACCTCCTCGTCCATAAAATCCCTTATGGACCTTCAGGAAGACCTGCACTGGGGACTTGGAAGAAACAGGAAAAAGGTGTCTATAGGCGTGCATGATCTTTCAAACGTCAAGCCACCTTTCAGGTATATGGCCGTCGACCCAAGTTTCGAGTTCGTGCCATTGGACTATACTGAAAAAATGAGCATGACCGAGATCCTGAAAAAGCATCCTAAAGGCACAAGGTTTGCCCATCTTGTAAGGGATTTTGATAAATATCCGATAATCATGGATGCAGATGACAATGTGCTGTCCTTCCCGCCCATCATTAACGGGACACTTACAAGTGTAACCGAGCGCACAACCGACCTCTTTATCGATGTCACAGGACTTGGAGAAGCTGTATACACCGCCCTGAACATTGTTGTTACCGCACTTGCGGAGAGGGGAGGGCAGATCGAGTCCGTAAAGATTGTCAGACCCGATTGCGGAGAACTTATCCTGCCTGACCTCGAGCCGAGAACCAGGTTCCTTACAAAGGCTGAAGTAAAAGCTCTTCTTGGCATGGATCTCTCCTTAGAAGAAATCGTTAAGCAGCTTGAGAGAATGCGCTTTGGAGCGAAAGCTCTTGACGAAGAAACCATTGAAGTAGAGGTGCCGGCTTACAGGGCTGATATTCTTCATAATTACGACCTTGTAGAGGATATTGCCAAGGGTTATGGGTATGAAAATATCAAAGTAAGTATTCCCGAAACCTATACCGCAGGCAAGTCTCACCCGATTTCCTTGCTTCGTGCTCCAGTGAATGAGATAATGATAGGGCTTGGTTACTATGAGGTCATGCCGTTTACGCTTACCAGCGAAAAAATTAACTTCGAGAACATGCGCAGGCCAAAGACCAGTGATGTTACCTATGTCCTCCACCCGATCAGCGAAGACCAGACAATGCTCAGGACAACCCTGCTTCCGAATCTCCTTGAGATTCTTGCCTTAAACCAGCACAGAGAGCTTCCTCAGAAGATCTTCGAGTTCGGAGAAGTTGTAACCAATGAAATAACCGGCCAGCACGTAGCTGCAGTCTCGATTCACCCACAGGCCAATTTCACCGAGATTTATGAGGTTGTAGATGCCTTCATGAGAGAAATGATGCTTTCCTACGAGGTAAAAGAATCCGAAGACCCCGCATTTCTCGAAGGTAGGCGGGCAGATGTTTATGTCAAAGGCAAAAAACTCGGAGTTTTTGGAGAATTCCATCCTGAGGTTATAAGCAATTTCGGCCTTGGATATTCAGTTGTCGGGTTTGAACTTGATCTCAGTGACCTTATTTGTTAAAAATTAGTTTTCAGTCAAGAGGAGACTTTCCTCTTCTTTACTTCACTTTTCTTTCAACATTCTCTCCATCTCAGCTGCGATTGTTTTGACTTCGGATATATCTTCAGCCTCAGCTAGCTTGTAAGTAAACTCAAGCAGCTTCTCTTTTAGGGAACCGAGTTCATCAAGGGCAAAGTTAAGCTCTTCAACAATATCTCCCAGGCTTTTTATTTCGATTATACATGAAAGTTTTTCAGAATCTGCTTCTATAAGGGTAAGTACCTCCGGAGAATTGAGATCAATGTCATATTCTTCCTCGAAATCTCCTTTCGGGAGAGTCTTAAGCCATTTCATGCTTCTGATATGACTGATAAAGTCGCTGAGCTGCCGGTATTCGTAGTCTCCAGTAACTTTTCCGATCAATATCTCATTTCTGGTTTTAAGCGGGACTGCCACAAGGTCTCCTTTCTTTATTTTCGTGATAAACGAGTTTATTTCTCTTGCCCAGGCAGAGCTGCGCGTTTCCTGCATTCCGGGATATTTCTCGAGCATTATTTTCTTTACCTGTGCTTCGTTTTTAATGCTGGACAAATCCGGGAATTCAGCCCATCCTATTGTAATCACGCTGTTTTCCAGGATCAGCTCTTCATCCTCTAAAGTACCCGCAGCTTTGAGCAACCAGAATTTCATAACCCGCCTTCCTGTTATTATTGATCCGGGATTTCTTAATCTTATATTCACCGGAGAATTTTAATCATTATTCCTATTTTCATTTTGCCGTTCGCAGTTTTAATGATTAATTATTGATTAATTATTTTTCCAACATTTCGGGCATTCACCATAAAAAGCTTTAAATTTTCACTTCCATTTGCTTGTGTGAACAAGAAGGTCTTTGTCGAAGTTGACGGCTGCCGAGCCGGCTGGTTTGCAGTATTCCTAGCCGAAGAAAAAGATCAAAATTGCGAGTGGGAGACAGGAGTTTTTCCCAGTTTTTCATCCCTTATTGATTTTCTGAAAAAGAATTACGAACAAACTGACCTCCTGATCCTGATTGACATTCCTATCGGTTTAAAAAACGGAGGTTCTGGTGAGCGATATTCAGACATAGGAGCACGCAACATCTTGAAAATCCGGAAGTCAAGTATTTTTCCAGTGCCATGCAGGGAAGCCGTATATGCGGAGAGTTATGAAAAAGCCTGCGAGATCAACAAGGAACTTACAGGAAAAAGCATTTCCAGGCAGACCTGGAATATAGCTCCAAAAATCCAGGATGTGGATGTTTTCCTGATCAAAAATGAAGTCTTCAGGGAAAAAGTAAAGGAAACAGCACCTGAAATCTGTTTCCAGGCATTAACAGGTTCTCCTATGAAATATTCAAAAAAGAGTCCCGACGGCTTCTCTGAAAGGATGAGGGCTCTTAAAAAAGTTTGTCCAGCTGCAGACAAAATCGCGGATTCTGCACTTTCAAATTACAGGCGGAAAGAAGTTGCAAAAGACGATATCCTTGATGCGCTTGTGGCGGCAGTAACTGCAAAAATGGGACAAAGATACGGATTTCAGTACGTGCCCTACGAACCCGAAAAAGACTCTGAAGGGCTGAATATCCAGATGGTTTTTTTGTATTCCAGAGCTAAATGCCAGAATAAGGTTCGAAAGAAAATAAAAGATTCAAAATAGCAATGGATTAAAAATTAGAGTACTAAAAGGATAATTAAACTCTTAGATGGTAGTTTTAAGGTTTAAGATGATATTAAGGGCTTAAGATAACAATTAGAGTGTTATGGTCATATTAAATGCTTAAATTGATGATTAAAAGGTTAGACCTAATTTTTTCTCTAAGCCTTCGTTACATAGTGGTTGGAAAAATGTCAAAAAATGAACCGTCATTGACAGCGCTTTTTAAAATATATTTTCTTTTCATAAAATGAACAACATAAATTAAGAAAATCATGCAAAGTACAAATAATATAAGATATGCTATGGGTATTCCCAATAAGGTTACGGCGCTGGATGATATGCTCATACTTTTTAAATTGTTTTAATTAGTTATATCTTTTATTCTTTAATGAAGAAACCTTACAATGAATTCAAAACCTTTTGCAAATATTATATTCATTGAATCATAAAAAGTAACTAGCTCATTATTGGCTATATAATCCAATGTCAGAGAAATAATCGATCCTATTATAGTAACTATGAAAAAAATAGTCAATCCTTTTACAAACTCAAATGTAGACATTTAACCCCCTCAAGGATAATGCAAAGTGCAGCTATATCACCTTTGTGAATTATTTTTTGAAAATTTAGAAAGTATCTCCTCAAGGGTTTTAAATTTAGAAAAAAAAGTTGTTTGTGATAATACAAACTTTCAGATCTTGGAATTTTAGGTCATTTTTAAAAATATAAATAAGAGATTTTATAAAAATAATATCGGATACAAGATGTACTAGCGAAACACTCATAGTTGGAAACTTAAAAGTATAAAAAGGATCCTAAAAAATTCAAAGATTATGAGAAATTCTTCTTATTCTTTGAATTTTTATAAACCAAATAAAGAATATATGAAAATAATAGAATTAGGATATACACTTGTATTCCAAACAAAGTTACAGCAG
>JAMXLQ010000004.1 GCA_024280975.1 Methanosarcina sp. | reverse complement strand
ATATCTGGAAACTTCGTTCTCTTCGCGAGTCCACTAAACCTGCTTCTTTTAACAACTTAAGGTGATAGGAAAGAGCCGAATGCTTCTGATCAGTACACTCTACAAGGACACAGACACAGAGGCTCTGAACTTCAAGAGCTTTGAGAATTCTGAGGCGGGTAGTATCTGCAAGCACCTTAAACAAGCTAACTATTTCTCCCACATCTTCATTTATTGCCGTATGCACGGCCTCAAACGCATCTTTCGGAAGACGATATGCACCCTTTACTTCAAAAATTTTTTCAGACATTTGTTCTACTTAACCATCAGTTCGAATAAAGCATATGGTTATTATTTTAATTCTTTTTGTTAGTTCTCCAATCACTTCTCAATTCTCTGGTTTAAAAATGTAGGTTTAGTTTACGAGATCCTATATTATTCTGATTCATCTTGTTTTATCCATTCAAAACTTCCTTATCCGTGCAAAGCACTTCTCTCCACCTGAGTCCTAGTTCTGAGAGAGCAAAACTGCCTCCAATCAAGGTAATTGAGTTCTTTATAATATGATCAAGCACGGCAACCGTAAACCCGATTTCAGGGTTGATTCCCCCAAGCCCGAAGACTGCAGTAAGGGCAACTTCATATGTCCCTATGGCTCCAGGCGTTATAGGAAAGGTTTTTGCAATATTTCCCAGAGCTACAGCCAGGAAAATCAGGGAAATCATATATGTAGATGAGATGTTTACTCCTACTGTCGGAAAAGATTTAAGGACCAGGAAACAGGTGAGTATATCTGTTCCCCATATAAGAAGAGAAGACGCGGTCACTGCCAGAAACGCACTCGGCTGTATGGCAACGATACTCATCTGGTGGAGAAAAGTAAATGCAAAGCTCTTTATCTTTCCAGAGAGCCCGTTCTGGGAATTTTCTGTTTTCAACATTTTTGTAGTGAAATTTTCTCGGAAAGACACAATAAATAGAATTAAAAAGAAAAGCACTACTGCAAGTCCAGACAGCTTTATCAGGGAGTCCATCCACGGAGCGAGTTCAAAACGGGACGCAGCACCTGAAGACGCAAGTATTGCTATGGAAGTAATTGCAACTATATCAAAGACTCTTTCTACGGTCAGCGAGGAAAAGCTAGTTGTAAAGTCAAGATCTTTGCTTTTTTTCAGGATATACATCCTGCTCAGGTCTCCTATCCTTGCCGGTAGAATTACGTTTGCAGACTGGCTGATAAAAATGCTGCCTGTCAGAAACCCAAGCCCATATTGATTTCCGAGTCTTTTAAGGATCTGCTGGAAGCGGACTCCTCTTAAAGGCCAGGAAACGCAGTATACCAGCGAAGCAAGAACAAGAGTCTTGAAGGATGCCTGCTTCATATTTTCCAGAATATCAGATGCGCCCAGGAAGGTTGCAACAAATGAAAGGATCAGGACTGCAAGAGAGGCTGTTAAAATGATTTTTCCTTTTCCTGAAACAACAAGCGGAAATGAGAGTTCCCTCCAGAGTCGGAATATCTCAAATCCCATTCCTTTGACATCTTTTGCAAGATTAACCTTGCTTGACCCTCCGTGCCTCCAATAAACCGGAAATTCTATCACTTTGTATCCTTTGTGTTGGGCTCTCACAATTACTTCAGTATCCCAAAACCAGTGCTCATTTTCGACTTCGCTAAGAAGTTCAAGGACAGCTCCTCTCCTGAAAGCCTTAAAACCGCACTGGTGATCATAGAGTTTTGAACGCAAAAAAAGCCTGACCAGAAAATTATATCCCCTGCTTGCAAACTCCCGCTTAAAAGGCCTTTTTGCATCGCTTTCAGGCATCATTCTTGAGCCTGTCGCAAAATCATAGCCATCCGTGCTCACAGCCCTGACCAGTCTCTCCAGATATTTCATATCTGTTGCGAGGTCCACATCAATATAACAGAGAACTTCTCCTGAAGCGACCTTAAAAGCCCTGCTAAGGGCTTTTCCCCGACCCTGCCGTTTATCCGAATGAAGGTGAACAACATAATCGTACTTTTTTGCAAGACTGAAAGCTATCTGATCCGTACCGTCAGTGCTGCCGTCTTCTGCTATGATGATCTCAAAGTGATTAGTTATTTTAGTAAGTGTCTCAGCTGTAACAAAGACAGCCTTTTCAATATTCGCTGCCTCGTTATAAGCTGGCAAAACCACCGAAACGCTGGTAATGGATAATACCCCTTTATTTTCATTCCAGTATTAGGAACGAGCGAATTTATGACTTGCATAAACTGAATTTTATATGAGTCAGAGTTAAGGTTCCCCCAAGAACCGAAACTCAGAATTTCTTTTTTACTTTATAAATCTGGACTGAGCCTTGGTAAACCAGTTCGAAATAAGTTTTGTCCTCGAACTTATCCGTCCTTACATCGTACATCTGCCGTTCAAGCTGACCGATATACACATAGCTTACTTTATATTTATTCATAAGCTCAAGAGCTTTTTTTTTACTGCTGGTACTGTAAATAGAATTTACATCTTCAAGCCTTGTCCTGATTTCTTCTCGGTTCCTTCCCCAGAATCGCTCATGCCCTACCCAACCAATAACTGTAGGAAGCCCAGTGTTTGCCGAGACACGGGAGATATAACGATAACTGCTGTCATCTGCAGAAGCTTCAAGAATTACCGGGGTTCCCTTGATATTTTCCTGAATCCACTTTATGGCGTCGTAATCTCCCCTATCCAGTCCTTTCATGTATTCCATGCCGTCAAGAGAAGGTTTCGCATTCATATCCTCTATTCTCGTAAAGGTTGCTACTACAGGAAATACGCTGCACGAGAGAACAAGAAGTGCAAGCGAGATTGCCCAGACTTTTTTTCCATAAACCCTGATAGGAGGAAGGCTGTTCGTGGACTGGGTTCTGTAACGGAGGTAAAGTTGATAGTATGAATAAGAAGCTGCAATAGCCAAGAAAATCCATAAATGCATGTAGAATTTAAAAACCGTATTCATACGGGCGAAGCTCCCAGAAATGGAGTCATCCAAGAAGATAACTTCGCAGAGAATAGCTAGGAAAGCAGCTGCAACTATAAGAAGAGATACGAATCCTGCACTGCTTCTTTCCGGAAGATCTTTCAGGAATGAGTAGAAAGAAAGGGCAAGTAAAGGGAAAAGGATTACAAGCAGGGAAATAGACCATAATCTGGCAAAAAATGTGGATATTCCTACCCACAGGATGAAATATTGCACTTTTCGTTGGGATTCAAGGTGGGTAGTAAGAAAGGAAAAGGTCAAAAAAAGGAAGAGACTAAACAAAATTAGAAATTCCTCAACTGTAGTTCGAAGTTCCGGAGGAACAAAGTCGAATCCACCTGCAGCTTGCGGTTTAAAAGACAGATAGAAGGGCAAATATGGAAGAAGGCTGAAAATGAAAACCGGAAGAATTGTTCCCAAAAAACCAGCAAAGGAATAAGATAAGTTTTTGCTGTGGATATAATGCCCGCAGTAAAAAGCAAGAATAACTGCAGACGTTAGGCCGAAATATACCGGGAAATCCCAGGAATTGGAAGGAAATAAAAAACCTAAAGATATTGAAAAAATAAGGAGTGCCAGTGTAGTTTCAAAGACCCGATTACTGTCCTTTCTGAGATATATGTTCAAGAGAAAAGCAAGTACCAGCAGTTGGAAGGGAATTGCAAGCACATGGGAATGCAGATCTCCGTGTATGAAACTGAAGTAAGGAAACTCATTTATTGTATAGGGTATGACTCTCGAGCTGCTCCAGTAGTATCCCATTGGAACTGTCTCTTTAGTAAAATACATGGATATGAATTCTTTAAGTCCCTGCAAATTTCCTAGGAGGATCACGGATAAGGCAGTAAGAAGCCCATACCTGAGATTTCCATGAGTAAGATTATATCCAAATCCGAAAAGGAGATTCAAAGAAAGGGCAAAAGTAAGTGCAAGAGCCAGATTGAAGAGCATAGACGGTTCGACGGAAAATAGGTTTCCCATAACTCCTACTGAAAGGTATCCGAAATAGTAATAAAACTCGAGGGACCCGCCTGCAAACCAGGGATCTGCTGGGGGAAAAGAGGAAGTTCTTATTACGGCATTTAGAAAAGCAAAATCCATAAACTTTTCATGCCTGTAGATTTCAGAGAGATACATGCGTATAAGAAGGAAAAAAAAGAAACCTGCAGCGAATACGAGCTCATTTGATAACAAAATCTTCTTTTTGGGTAGATTTCTTTTTTTTCGATAGACAATTATTGAGATAAGACAAAGCAAGAGTACTGAGATCAGAATCGTACTTCGATTGAAACCCAATACATAAGAAAAAAGCCAGGCCATATACGTAACAAGCACTATTCCAAGAGTCCGTGCTGCAGAATATCCTCCATCAGCAAGCTGATTTCCAGCTATTCCGGCAAGAGGCACGGAAATCAAGCCCAGAATTTCGATAAAAGCAAACCAGAGAATTACATGAAGATACTCTAACACCGCTCTCTTCCCTTTAAAGTCGGTTATTAACGTGCACTTTCTAAAG
Source organism: Methanosarcina sp. (assembly GCA_024280975.1). Classification (GTDB taxonomy): domain Archaea; phylum Halobacteriota; class Methanosarcinia; order Methanosarcinales; family Methanosarcinaceae; genus Methanosarcina. The sequence continues at coordinate 3,754 of JAMXLQ010000004.1, read as the reverse complement.
CCCCATCTTCATGAAGTGCACCTTTATGAATAAACCTATATTGAAGCCCGATTTTCTAATTAGCTCCGAAAGGTCACGAAAGATTATATAGGTTCGAAAAGTCAGCTAAATTCTCGAAGACTTTCCATAATCGATATTCCCATTACCCCAATACTTATTTACCTGACAGAAGTGACAATAATATGTATTTTGTAAATAGGTTTATATTCTTATCGTATGAAAAAATTAATTTATTCTCACTATTACTTTTTAAACAAGTTTTAAGTTAGTATTTCCGGTTATTAGCTTGTTTATCTTAAAATAGGTCTTTGTAATACTAATAGATATGAAAATGCAGATTGACGGAAAGTTTGTGGAAGCCTTCAACAAGGAGTTTTTCGATATTATAAATCCGGCAACAGGTGAACTTATTGATCGAGTTCCAAAAGGCACGGAAGATGATGTGGCAATAGCTGTTGAAGCTGCATCGTTAGCGTTTAATGGCTGGGCTTCTACATCTCCACAGCAAAGAGCCGGGATTCTTTACAGAGCTGCAGGAATCGTAAGGCAGAGAAAGGACGAGCTTGCAGTCCTGCTCACTCAGGAACAGGGAAAACCTCTTGCTGAAGCTAGAAACGAGATAGAAGGTTTTGCAAATGTCCTTGAGTACTATTGCGGACTTGCAAGCAGTTTTCATGGAGATTTTGTTCTGATTCCTCAAAATGGATATGCTTTTACCGTAAAAAAGCCTTTAGGAGTTTGTGCAGCCATAATTCCCTGGAATATGCCTGCTCTTATTATGGCATGGAAAATAGGCCCTGCCTTGATCTCCGGCAATACGCTTTTTCTGAAACCTGCAAGCAACACTCCCCTTACTAACCTTGCTCTGGCTTCGATCCTGAGTGAGGCAGGGCTTCCACCAGGCGTGCTCAATATCGTAACAGGTCCTGGGGAAGTGGTAGGAGAAAACCTGGTTAAGAGTCTTAAGGTAAAAAAAATCTCCTTTACCGGAGAAGCGAGAACTGGGAAACGTGTAGCCGAACTTGCAGCCAGTGGGATGAAAAGAGTAACCCTTGAGCTTGGAGGAAGTGATCCTATGCTAGTCTGTGATGATGCTAACTTGGAGGACGCGGTCACAGGGGCTCTTAGGGGAAGGTTTTACAATTGTGGGCAGACCTGTACTGCTGTAAAGAGGCTGTTTGTTTTTGAATCCGTAGCTGAGGAGTTCATAAAAAAGCTTGAAACAGGCATCTGGAACTTAAAAGTTGGAAACGGAATGCATGAAAACGTTGATATGGGACCTCTTAATAACAGCAGGCAATGGGAATATATAAAAGAACTTGTCACAGACGTCGAAGAAAAGGATGAAGGCAGGATAGTTACAGGCGGCAAGGTTCCAGAAGGTGGCGCCTACAGTAGGGGATATTTCTTCGAACCCACGCTTGTTGTAGATGTTCCGAAGGATTCCAGACTATTGAAAGAAGAAGTATTTGGCCCAGTGTTGCCTGTAGTGCGGGTAAAAAACCTTGATGAAGCAATTGAAGCAGCAAACAATACCTGTTATGGACTTGGTGCCTCTATCTGGACAAAAAACATTGATCGAGCCCGTATAGGATGTGAACAGTTGAATGCAGGAATTATCTGGCTAAACCAGCACCTAAAGGTTGCTCCTGAAGCTCCTTTTGGGGGTACTAGGGAAAGCGGGATAGGGAAAGAAAACGGGCCTGATGCTCTTTCTGAATATCTTGGTCTGAAAACAGTAATGCTAAAAACCTGATGTACTAAGTAAAAAAAGACCCGGTGCACCGAGCAAAAAATAAGCTATGAAGAACCCCTGGAGTTTGAGAGTAATAAAATAAAGATTTTTGATGAGCCCGTTAACGTGCAGCTCATCCGACTTTTTCCTGTAAAACTGTGCCAACAATGTGAGAACTTACTTTTTCTGGTGTTTGGGCAAAAGCTGCATGAATTCGGAAGCTTCCATAACCGGCACGCTGTCAATTACGCAGACATCCGACCAGGGCAGATTGAATGCTCCGTAAGCCTCGGCACTTTCGGCTTCGTAAAGAATATAAAAGCGGTTTCCTGAAAGGTCAATCCACTGGTTAATAACATCAATTCCATCTGGAATCTCTAGTTTCTTAAAATGCTCAATGATCTTATCGCGGTTCGAAGGGTCCCAGGTACTAACATCCATGAATAACATCTTTTACCACTCCTCTTATTTTACGCTGCCAATACCCCTTCCCGGAAGCTAAGGCAGCTTTTTACAGCATCCGGGATCTCCTTTTGAGAGCTGAGCCTCAAGGGAAAAACAAGTTATTCTCCTGCGCCATCGCCGCAAACGCGGATTTGACCAGCATGCCCCCAAAATGCCGACTAACGGCAGAAACCTAAATTTTTTTATATTTTTACTGTCTTTTCCTTATTCATCATTGCTAAAATCCCCATTAAATGATAAATCCGGAAGGACAGGTAATCATGCAGACAGAAGTTCTGCATGCAGGTATAGACAGTATATTATCATCTCTTAGACTATATAATAGTTCGTCCTGAAAGACTATATTATGTCAGGCGTGCCAGATGACTTCTTAAGCTATAAAAGACCTTTAACTAGAACATAGGAAGCAGCTTTCTCAGTCAAGCCAGCAAACCTCACAATCATCGCCTTTTTTCATGAAGAAGCTTGCAGCTTCAAACCCGGCTTTTACAGAGCCGTTCATGCTTCTTTCCGGGTAATTGGTTGATGAGAACATTCCTGCCAGGTAAAGTCCAGACGGACCTGGAGCAAAAGGCAAAACCTTTTGAAGATACCCCTGTTCATATACAGGTGCAGTATCCATTCTGCGGAAGAGTTTCGCCCAGCGGATATTGGTTCTTGAAAAATCTGGAAACATCTTTTCCAGGCCCTTCAGGTAAGAGTCCAAGACTTCTTCTTCCGTCTTCAGCCAGAGAGTATCATTTTCATCCTGGAAGTAAGAGGTTACATAGATAAGGTGCTCTCCATAATCCTCAAAAGGCATAAAATTTGTGTGTTCAATTACAGCTCCAAAAGGCACGTCAGCTTTTATGTTCAACCAGTAATTCCCATCTCCCATAAGTCTTTTATCAAGTCCTATAAGGGCACATGCTGTCCCTTGATAATGAATGCTTTTCAGGATTTCGTGAAGGGCCCCAAGCTTGCCTTTCGTGAGGACATCCAGCACTCTGGGCTCGACAGTTGAAATCACGGCCTCGCAGGATATAAAATCCCCATCAGTAACCACTCCCTGCACTACGTTGTCTTTAATTACTATTTCAGTTATGGCTTTGTTCCGTAAGATCTTACCCCCATGTGCAGTGATTTCCCTTGCAAGGGCTTCTATTAGGGAATTGAATCCTCCTCTCAGGTACCCCAGTTTTTCCCCTTCTTTTCCCCGATCTGACCTTATTTTCACACGCCCTATAAGCCAGGCTGCAGAAACGTTCTCGGCATTTTCACCGAATTTGCTTTTCATAAGAGGAGCAAAAAAGTTTTCGTATACAGATTCTCCCGCAGTATCAAGAATCCAGTCTTTCGCCTTTATTCGGTCGTAGGAAGTCGTATCATTTATTATCTTAATCCTGAGAACCAGTATCCCAAGTTTTACCAGATCAGTAAAAGAAAGAGGTTTAAACCTTAGAATTTCAGCAGGGGTATTCATAGGATAGTTTTTACCGTCCACGAAATAGGCGTTTTTTCCCTTAAGCCACAACATTTGACCTTCAAGTCCCAATTCCCTTATAAGATCAAGAA
>JAMXLQ010000003.1 GCA_024280975.1 Methanosarcina sp. | reverse complement strand
CTGCCCCACCACCAAGTTTTGAGGTCAAAATAATTGGGAATGGGTCATGATTGGGTCATGATTGGGTCATGATTGGGTCATGAATGTATAAGAGATTCCAATAATCTCGAAAATTTAATCATTGTCTATAAATTGTATATAGTCATGGGATCAGAGGTTATCGAAATATTCGAAGGTCAAAAATTAAGTATGTAATAGATGCTCTGTCCTTTTTCACCTATTTGCTTGAGAACTTTTCTATCTACCATATCATGAAGATCACGTTTTGCTGTAGAAGCACTTACGTTCAATAACTGCTGGAACTCTTTATTTGTAATCTTCTCCTTTTCTTTGAGATATCCTATAACTTTTATCTGACGGCTGTTTAATCCTATCTGGCCATATTTTTCCTTCATAGAACGGTCATTGCTTAATTGCATCACCGTTTTTTCAACCCTTGAGATCTCTACGGCAATACCGAATAGGAAGTATTCCAGCCATTCGGTAAGGTCTCCTCCTTTTGCATCAGCATTAGCAAGAGCTGAGTAATAAGCTGGCCGGTCTTCGTTATAATATTCCTCGAGAGCAAAGAACTTTTTAGTATCAAAACCCCTTTTTGTCAAAATTAGTGTTGCAAGAGCTCTTGCGGTTCTACCATTACCATCAAGAAAGGGATGGATTCTAGCGATTTCATAGTGAGCTATTCCGGCCTGTACTGCGGGCATTAGGTCAAGGGCTTCGTTACTACTTAACCATTCAAGAAGTGATTTAGTAAGCAAAGGAACTTCTTCAGGTTCTGGTGGAGTATAGGTAATCTTACCGGTTTTCGGATTTCCGACAACTACCTTAACTTTCCTATAACTTCCGGCTGAAGCTTCGGGTAGGATATCTTTTACCGTAAGCTTGTGTATTTCAAGAAGGACTTTCTCAACAATTTCGCTACTTTCTTCGAGGCTGTCTATGTATTCAAGAACTTCCACATAGTTCTGAACCTCTTTTTTGTCCTTCTCATGAGCAGGAATATTTTTTCCCTCTATAACCATGCTTACTTCATCAAAAGTAAGCCGATTTCCTTCAATACTTGTCGTGTTGTATGTCTGTTTTATAAGGGCTTCTCTCTGGAGCTGTTTTTCCCATGCTGGAATAAGAAGGCTGTTTAGAATAATTTCACGAGCGGCCTGAATTCTTGCAAGCAGGCGCACGATTTTGTTTGTATATTTAAAATTGGGTTGAAACATGACTAGTTTTCCGATTCTGTTATCCCTTTATAACGAGTAGAAGAGCTATTTCCTCCATTATTAATTTAACGACGTTGATCCTAGAATGGAATAGTATACACAATTACAGTTGTTGTGATAAACGGATTACTCCATGAAAAATAAACAGGTTATAATAAAACATCTGCATTTTATGAATTTTTACCCCACTTTTGACCCAAATTTTAAGCTAAAAACTGCCAAAATGCATAGGTTCTACAATAAAACCTGTGCATAGATTACAAAGCAAATGTGCTTACAAAAAATCCAAAGTGCGAGAAGAAAATTTTTGCAACACAACCCAAACAGCGGTCAAACTATTGTGACGACTTTCCTTCATTCTTACTTTTCTGAATATCCAAATGGAACTGTGAATATGCGCTCATTAGAGCTTAGCTGCGTTTAATGCAATCTCTCGAACAATCTCAATAACAGATGGTAATTCATCTGAATCAAAATCTTTGAGCAGAAGGGAGTTCAGCTCGAGACCTATCTTCCGCATCTCAGGCTTCATTTTTTTGCCTTTTTCGGTAAGGTAGAGCCTTTTGATTCTTTTGTCTTCTTGGTCTGTTATACGGTAGACAATGCCTTCTTTTTCCATTTTCAGAATAGATTTTGCAATCATCGTTTTATCAAACCCTCTCGACTGTGCAAGACTGTCCTGGCTCCGACCTTCCTGACGATATAGAGACATCAAGATAGAGAAATGTCCCCATCCTATATGGTATGAAGCAAGCTCTTTTGCAAAATGTTTCTGGACAGAGCGATATGTAAACGAGATCAGTGCAGAAACTTTGTCAATATCCTCGATCCACTGGATAGGTGTTTCTTCTTTATTCATTATTCTCACTTATGACAATTCAGCATAATTTAGCTCTTTGGAAAACTAGTTGAATGGTATACTATTTATAATACATAGACAGTAATAAATTTATGTATTAGTTCCCAATCTCAGCGTTACCATTGTCAGAGATATTGGAGTAGTGATCAATAGAGATTCCTCTGCACTTGATAAATTTAAGGGAAATCCACAAGGATCTTGGCAATAAGTTAGCAAAGCAAATTTGAAAAGAAATAGAATACCTGACTAAGACGAAGCACATCAACAACATATGGAGTATTTTTTCCAATTATCAAAACTCAATAAAAAATGCTTTGTCCATGATTATGAGTGGTATATTCAGAAGGAATCGAAAGTTCAGCCGCTGCTTTGGTTTACATAACAAAAATTGAGAATAAATTAAGAAATGGAAGTAGGAGAGCAAACCCTGACTTTTTTATTCAGCTCAGAAAGAAAGGTTCAGTTCAGATAGAACTCACTTTATAGAGGGTATGCATGGAACTCAGTGAGAGTATAAAAGAATTTAAAACTAAGCTGAATCTCTTAAAAATTATGAATAAACTTGGAAAAGCTGCGGCTTTCAATGAGGAATTAGATAATGACTTAGAAGAAAATCGTCGAGGGGAAGATCTAGAAAATAACCCATACAGCAACTCCTCCAGTGATTTTATTAAAAGCTTAAGCGCAGTAAAAGGTTCTCAAAAAATAGAGGTTCCAATTATCGAACTAACCAATGTTTGGAAAATTTACCAAATGGGAGAGATTGAGTTTGCAGCTCTTAAAGGAATAAATCTTGAAATTTACGAGGGGGAATTTCTTATTGTTCTTGGGCCCAGCGGGAGCGGAAAAAGCACGCTTATGAATCTGCTGGGCTGCCTGGATTTGCCTTCAAAAGGTACTGTTTGCCTAAACTCAAAGAACATCTCAGAACTTAACGAGTCTGAGCTTGCTAAGATAAGGGGACAGATGATAGGATTTATTTTCCAGAGCTTTAACCTTATTCCAACTTTGAATACCTATGAAAATGTGCTCCTGCCTCTGGAATTCCAAGAGGAAGATGCACAGAAAACTAGAAAAAAAGTTGCATATCTTCTTGACATTGTTGGACTTTCGGACAAGAAACAGAACCTTCCTTCTCAACTCTCAGGGGGACAGAGACAGAGAGTTGCAATAGCTCGTTCCCTTGCAGTAAATCCACCTATTATTCTGGCAGATGAACCTACAGGAAATCTCGATAGCAAGACTGGGAACTATATTCTAGATTTCTTGAACGATCTGCATGAAAGAGAAGGAAAAACAATCATTATTGTGACTCATGATCTGGATATCGTAAAATATGCTACAAGAGTTGTGTACATTAAAGATGGCGAAATCGAAAAAATGGAAAAACGAACGAAAATCGAATCTGAGGGGTTAAAATGAAAAAGTTATCTCTACTAACATTTTTACTTCTATTTTCAACGTTCCTGTTCCTTTGTACCGGAACAGCATTCGGTGCGTCAAATGGAAATATAAATTCTGCAGATCTGCAGATAAGTGTAACTAATCAAAACCCTGATACTGCTAGGCCTGGGGAGCCTGTTGAACTGACTCTCAGCGTTCAAAATATAGGAAACAGTGACCTCCAAGATATTGCTGTTAAAGTCAACCCTGAATATCCTTTTAATAAACTTTCCGGAGAAGAGCTTCAAAAGAGTATCTCTTATCTGAACGCAAGGCAGGAGAATGATGAGGCTGGAGTTCTAAAATTCAAACTTATGACTGATGCAAATGCTTCCGAAGGCACGTATAATCTCGATATCATCACCACTTATAAAAGCTCAGGGTCTTCAGAAACTACTTACACCACTACAAAAACAATTCAGGTTCAAGTTCAGGGTAAAGAATACGCTCAAGTTGTGACCGTAAGCAAAGCTGATATTGACATCGCAAAGGAAGAACCTCTTGAGTTTATTGTTACAAATACAGGAACTTCTCCCTTGAAAAACTTGGTTTTCTCCTGGACTGATCCAAAAGGTGTCATTTTGCCTGTATACTCCGACAATACCAAACATATCAAATATCTAGGAGCAGGGCAATCCGTAAAAGTTGATTATATGGTAATGGCAGACGTAAATGCCAATCCTGGACTCTATACCTTGGATGTTAACCTCTCTTATGAAGACTCTCAATCCAGCGCAAAAAATATTAAGACTACAGCAGGACTTTTTGTAGGGGGAGCAACGGATTTTGATGTTTCCTTCTCGGAAAGCAGTGTTGGAGAGACTTCGCTCTCAGTTGCAAATGTAGGTAATAATATTGCATATGCTGTAAAAGTCTCTATTCCAGATCAAGATGGGTACAAGGTATCAGGAAGTTCCTCAGCGATTGTTGGAAATCTGGAGAAAGGAGACTACACAATTGCATCTTTTAATGTTACAAACACTCGGGCTGGAAATGAAAATCCAGGAACAGCATCTGATACCGCAAATGAAAGAGATGCAGTAGGATACAATGCAAGTTCACCTTCAATGAATTCAAAACCACTAAAAGTCCAGATTGAGTACACGGATGCAAAAGGGGAAAGAGTAACAGTTAACAAAGATGTAGCCGTTCAGACATCTGGATATACAGGATTTGGCGCTGAAGGTAGA
>JAMXLQ010000002.1 GCA_024280975.1 Methanosarcina sp. | reverse complement strand
AATGCCGAAATAGATCTCCCTGATCATCTGCCTAACAGAGAATGGGCTTTTATTTTCTATGACGATATGCCTGAAAAGATGATGCACAGGCACAAAGCCTTCGGCTCACCCGGAGAAGCCCTTGATTATCTTTACGGCATGGCTCCTGCGCATGTTTACAATTCAACTGCGTATTACGAATATCCTGATGCCAGAAAAATGAATGAGAAAAACTGGCTTGGGGCGGAATTGATTTTGACCTTGATGCTGACCACCTGCCAGATGCCCCGAGGAATTATGCTGATATGCTTGAGCTTGTAAAGAAAGAAGCTTTCAAGCTCATGGATTTTCTTTTAGATGATTTTGGGCTTTCGGAGCAGGAAATAGAGCTGGTTTTTTCCGGAGGGAGAGGATACCATTTTCATATTAGAAACCCAAAAGTCCTGGCGCTTGGAAGTGCTGAAAGAAGAGAAATCGTAAATTATGTGAGCGGAAGAGACCTTGATTTCAAATATCTTTTCAGGGAGATTGCTATGGATGGTGAATTCGGGACCGGCTCAAAAGCGTTTAAAGGCATGAAAAATGTGCCTATGAAATGCACGCTTGTAGGATATGACTCCGGATGGGGAAGAAGGATTGCGCTTTATCTTACGGATTATATGAAAGCCGAATGTGAAAAAAGGTATAAGAAAGACATGTTCCCCGAAATTCGCAGGTATGAGAAAGTCGGGGACACTACAATAAAAAAGCTGATTAAACTTACAAACAGCGAAAATGGTTTAAAGGATATCTTGGAGAAAGGAAGGCTTGACTTTGATGTCAGAAACTTTAAGGATATTGCTGCATATTTTATGAGAGAATCTGTTGAGGATTTTCTTCACAGATTCGGGGCAAGTGTTGACGAACCTGTGACCGCGGACATAAAACGTTTGATACGGGTGCCGGGTTCATTGCACGGTGGGTCAGGAATGCTTGTTAAGAAACTTTCTTTATCGGAGTTAGAGAAGTTTGATCCGCTTAATGATACCGTTGTCTTTGGCGAAAGACCGGTAAAAGTAACAGTCTCAAAACCTTTTTCGGTGCAATTAAAGGGCAAGGATTTAAGAGTAGAAGAAGGCATACAGGAAGTTCCTGAGTATGCGGCAGTGTATCTAATTTGCAGAGGTGTTGCGGAGTATGGACATAGAAGAAATCAGCCAGATCTTGTATAAAGAAAAGAATCAGACATTAAAGGCGATTCCGGCTGATTTTTACCTGGAAGCTGGGAAATATGTCCGGGAACTTGAAGAGGAGATAGGAAAAGTCAATAATTCCCGTTCTCCTGAGTCCAAGATGCTTCACAATGAACATGAAAGAACACTTTCGGACCTTGAGACTATCTTCATGAAGAGGATAGGAAAAGTTATAACCAGGGCAACAAATCAGTCTAATGCGAATAAACCTATTTCAAAGGACATCGAAAAGCTGCTTCCTGTTGAAAAGAGGCTTTATGATCTTGTACTGAAAGGAATCAAAGCTGCAAAAACAGAACTCTTAGGTCCTATTCTGTACCCCGATTCCGAGAATATTGCAGTCTGGCCCGAGATCGCAGGGGGGGAGCAGATTTCCTCTAGCACAGGAGAAGAAAAAGAGGCAAGAATTGGAATTCCCTTTATTGCAGCCGTAGGGAAATCGGGAGTAGAGCCGGACAAAAACCATATAAATGAGGAATACGTTGTTGTCCGAATACTGAAGGATCTGCCGACCTTCACAGGTGCAGACGGCCGGAATTATACAGTCAGTGCTGAAGAGGTCGTTGTTTTGCCGCAGCTTAATGCTACAGGGCTGGTAAAGCGAAACGCAGCTAAACTGATCGCAGGACAGGAGTCCGGAGAAGATTTACTTCCCGGAAAAAATTAATTTCCGTATTAATTTCCTGAGATATACAGCTTATTTTAGCTTGAGAAAAAAGGCAGGTAGTTCAGGAACCCAGTAAATACTAACTAAGGCAGGAAAGCTTACCAGGTAATAGTATGAGTTATATATGTGTAGCTATATCTGTGTAGCTTAACCTTGTTAGCATGCAAGCTTTTTAAGAAAAAGTTTGAGCAAAAACTGATTGTAACCAAATCTGTGACCTCGTTCTCGATGGAAGGACACAAATCAGAATATCGAGATAGAAAGAGGTCTGGAAAACTTCAAGTTCATCAAATCAAAGGCTTCCCAAATAAGATCTTCCCAGGATCAAAACTCTATACGTAAACGCCATACGTATAATATTCAATAGTAATATGCATACTCTAAATTGTAGATACGTATACTCTAAATAATAGTGCTTTTCCGCGAAGGCCGGGGAAGGCAAACTGTAATACCAATAATCATTAAAAAGGTGTAAAGAATGAAGATTCCAAAGAGGTTCAGGACTTACTGCCCTTACTGTAAAACCCATCAGGAAGTAGTCGTTGAGAGAGTCAAGAAGGGGCAGGCTTCATCAATGGCTCACATTACAAGACAGAAGAAGAGACAGCAAGGCATAGGAAACAGCGGAAAATTCTCCAAGGTGCCTGGTGGAGACAAACCCACAAAACGCATCTGGCTCAGATACCGCTGTACCGTATGTAAGAAAGCCCACCAGAGACCCTGTTTCAGGGCAAAGAAGTTCGAGTTCAAGGAGTAAGATAAAATGGTAGATTATACTCAGAGGCCAAAAAGCAGGTTCCTGCGCGTAAAGTGCAACGACTGTGAAAACGAACAGATTATATTCGGAAGTGCAAGCCGTAAAATCACCTGCGTTGTATGTGGAAGGACCCTTGCCGAACCAACCGGTGGGAAATCAACAATTACTACTCACATTCTGGAAGTGCTTCAATAATCGGATTGCTAAGAGCACTTTACAGCATTAGAGTAAAAAGTAACAAAGAAATAAAATATAAGAAGTGGTGCGAATGGGAAACGATAACTGGCCCGAAGTCGGAGAGTTTGTTGTCTGTACTGTAAAGAATGTGACGGATTTCGGAGCCTATGTCGAGCTTGAGGAATTCGGAGGAAGAGAAGGTTTTATCCATATCTCCGAAATTAAAGCAGGCTGGGTCAAGTACGTCAGGGACTACGTAAGGGAAGGGCAGAAAATAGTCTGCAAGGTTCTTAACGTGGACCCTTCCCGCGGCCACATAGACCTTTCACTGAAAGACGTAAACGAGCACCAGCGGCGCGCTAAAATTCAAGAATGGAAAAATGAACAAAAAGCCGCTAAGTGGCTCCAATTCGTGGCTGAAGAGACGAAAACCGACGAAAGTAACCTGCAAGATTTGCACGAGAAACTCGTAGAAGAGTTCGGAAGTGCATATTCCGCCTTTGAAGAAGCTGCTATTGAAGGGGAGAAAGCATTCAAAGGAATTAAAGTCAATAAAAAATACTTGAAGAGCATAATCAAAATAGCAGGCGAGAATATCAAACTACCTTATGTAGATATCGCAGGCTATGTAGATCTGACCTGTAACCTTCCAAACGGCATAGAGGTCATAAGGCAGGCCCTCAGTGCTGCAAATTCTATCGGTGAAGTTGATGGAAAAGATGTCAGGCTCGAAATAAGTTACACAGGGGCTCCAAGATACCGGATTAAAGTAATTGCCCCGGATTATAAGAAAGCCGAATCAGTCCTTAAAAAATCCGCCCAGACTGCAGTCGATGCCATTGCCAAACTTGGTGGACATGGGACCTTCAAGAGGCATATCGAATCAGCAAAGGCGTGATACCCTTTGGGACAAAAGATCCGCAAATGTAAAAATTGCGGCAGGTACACTTTAAGGGAAACTTGCCCGGTTTGCGGGGGAAAAACTTTCTCCCCATATCCGGCCCACTTTTCTCCTCAAGACCCTTATGGTAGGTACCGTAGAATGGCAAAGAAAGGATAAGGAATTGTTATGCAGCAAAATACACTTGTCCGCCTGAAAGAAAATCTTGAGCTTAAAAAACCCATACTTATAGTTGGACTTCCAGGGGTAGGACTTGTAGGCAAGCTAGTGGCAGAGCATCTAGTAGATGAGCTCGGGGCTGAGAAAATTATGGAGGTTTATTCCCCGCATTTTCCACCTCAGGTACTGGTCAATAAAGACTGTACGGTACGTCCGGTAAGCAACATGGTATACTACGGGAAAGCAAAAGAGAATGATATCCTTTTCCTTGTAGGGGATCATCAGAGTACAACTTCGCAGGGACATTATGAACTCTGTTCGCTTTACCTTGACATTGCGGAAGAGTTTGGAGTGCCGAGAATTTATACTCTCGGAGGGTATCCGACAGGCAAACTGACCTACGATGAAACAGTCCTCGGGGTCGCTAATAGTACGAAACTTATCGAAGAAATCAAGGAATACGGGGTAGAGTTCAGGGAATCCGAACCCAGCGGAGGAATAGTTGGAGCGTCTGGTCTTCTTGTAGCTTTCAGCAAGATGCGAGGTATTGATGCTGCCTGCCTTATGGGTATGACCCCAGGATATTTAATGGACCCTAAAAGTGCCCAGTCCCTTCTAAAAATACTGTGTAAAATGTTCGAGATCGAGGTAAATACCGATTCTCTTGAGAAAAAAGCTGAAGAAATGGAGAATATCCTGGAAAAGCTAAAGGAAAAAGAAGAGCAGCAGACAATCCAGGAAGTCAAACCTACCGAAGAAGACCTGCGCTATATAGGATAATAATAATAATTGGATGATTAAAAACGAGTTATAAGAATTAGAGCTTCCGGTAAAGGGAAGGAAATGAAAGTCAATACAGA
>JAMXLQ010000001.1 GCA_024280975.1 Methanosarcina sp. | reverse complement strand
CGGCCGCAGCTTCATCCCTCAAGACCGAACCCGTAGAGATCTCACCAAGCACAATACAAAAAACTCTGGCTTCAGGAGCCGGAATCCTGTCCACAAGCCCAAATTCGGGTCCACCAGGCTGTAGCCTGATTATTACTCCACCATTGGACTGGGCAGCAATATCCCCAAGTCCACTACAGTTGACAACTTCAGCTACGTGGGCATATTCAGTCAGGTTTCTTCCAGTCTGGTTCAGGGAGAGTGCTTTATTAAGGGCATAGGCTGTCCCGAGAGCTCCTGCGCCTGAAGCTCCAAATCCGCATCCGGTTGGGATTTCTGACCAGCTCCTTATCCTTACAGGCAATTCAGTCATCATCTCTACGACTGTTCGGGTAGTTCTGCCTTCGACCCTTTTTCCATTAAGGAAAATTTCAGTCTCTTCTACAGCTCTCCCTACCTGTACCTCGGTTGTAACGCCCCCATTCAGGACGATTCCGCAGCCTGTCGAACCTTTCCGATGAGGGTTTTCGTGTTCGTGGATCTGGAAAAACCCTGTGATGTGTCCTGGAGCGTAGGCTTTTGTAAGAAAGTCTGCTCCTTCACTCTCATATTTATACATAAAAAACGCCTTTTTGCCACTTGAGTCATTTTTTCAAAGTTCGTTCCTGTTTTGCAGAATACTTGTAGAATGCTTCCGAATTTTTGTGGTTACGGTATACTCTGGAATACTTTGCAGCAGAATTTTTATTTTAGCAATTCAGCTACCTCTTCAAGGATAAAGGTTGCCAGTTTGCGTTTATTCCCACTTACATGCCTGAGTTCGCTTTTTTCGCGCCTTAGCAGGTAAAGTTCATTCTCTTCTGTACCCATTCCGCCTTTTGCGACATCATTCGCTGCAATAAGGTCCAATTTTGACGTTTCAAGGGTTAAGGTTGCCCTTTTGAGTAGCTCCTCTCTTTCAACCCCGGTTTCAGCCTTGAAACCTATAATTACGAGACCAGGGTACTTTTCACGGCATTCTTTTATCAGTTTGCGGGTCGGCTTCAGTTTTAACACAAGTTCTCCCCCCGATTTGATCTTTTCGGGAGAAGGCTCGGCTGTATAGTCTGCAATTGCTGCCGAACTGATAAGGACATCGTACCCTTTCTCAAGTTCCGAGAGCACAGCATCGGTCATTTCCGCGGCACCCTCTGCAAAAATTTCTCTGATTCCTGCAAACCCCAGTCGGTCTCTATGGACCAGGGCTACATCAGCTCCATTGCGGTAAGCTTCAAAGGCAAGTTCCCTGCCGGTTTTCCCTGAAGCTCGGTTCGTCAGAATTCGGATAGGATCCAGGCTTTCAGCAGTGGAACCACTCGTGATAATTATCTTTCGGTTTTCAAGGGTTTTGTTTCCTAGAACCCTTTCTACCTCGAGCACAATTTCTTCATTTGCCGCAATTTTTGCGATGCCTTCTTCGAGTCTGGGACCCACAACAGAGATTCCCCAGCTTTTCAATTTTACCAGATTTTCAGCTACAGCCGGGTGCCTGTACATTGATTCGTGCATCGCAGGAACGACCATCACAGGCATACCAGAGCCAAGGGCAGTTGTTGCAAACGAGGTTACCGGAGTATCATCTATTCCGTATGCGATTTTTCCTACAGTATTTGCGGTTGCAGGGGCTATAAGGAGGAGATCGGCTCTGCCCTTGAGCCCGCAGAACTCCACATGCTCAACCCTGCCTCCAAGCTCGGTAATTGCTGGATTTCCGGTAGCATAGTGCAGGGCGTCAGGGTGCAGGATATGTGTAGCTGCTTCTGTCATAACGGCGTGGACCTCAGCCCCGTTTCTTATTAGCTCTCTTGCAAGTTCAACTACCCTGACCGCTCCAATACTTCCCGTAACGCCAAGAACTATGGTTTTCCCGGCAAGGGAAGAGCTCTTTTGCCCCTGGATCCAGAGTGTGGGATGGAATTTTTTGGCTCTGGACCTGATAGCCTTTTGCTTTTCTTCTTTATCCATTTCATCTACTCGATCCGGTTCCTTTGACCGGGACTTTCTTGGTTTGGGTCCTTTTGCCTGTCTGGTTTTAAAAGTTTTTCAATGGGATTTTTATTCAGGCAATGGAATTATCTATAAAGTTAATAAGCTGGGCAATAATTTCTTAAATCGGCTTGCTTTTCAGAAAATGATCTTGAAAGCAAAGTGACATTCAATACGATATTCTTAAAACTTTCGAAATACAAAGAATTAAAATTGATAAAGAGACTTATAGAGAGCTCTTATTTATTAATGTCTGATATCTAAGTCCAAAATAACAGAGTGGGAGGGAGGAAAATTAACGACAAAAAAGCAAAAAAAGAAGCCTCTGAAGTTACTAAAAAGGGCCTGGGAACATTTATAGGAAAAATTTCAGGAAAAGAGCAGCTCGAAAATGAAGTTGAACGGCTCAATGCGCAGGTTGTTAAACTGGAACTCGACCTGCGGAATGCAAAAAACCAGCTTGATAAAAGAGAAACTCTTGCAAGACAAGCGGTAGCGGACAGACAGGAAGCTGAGGCCCTTTTAAACCAGGAACGTATTCGAACCCAGACTCTCTCCCACGAGCTCGAAGCCATCAGAACTGAATCAGAGGGCAAACTGAAGTTTCGCGGGATTGAAACTCTAAGCCCGCAAGCCGTTCAGGCTTACCTCTTCAGACTCAAATCCTTTCAAGCTCATGCGGATGACCTGCTGACCGCTTACCTTCCCCCGAATACCCGCTTATCAAGCGTGCTGAGTGAAAAACTTCTTGAGCGCGTAGCAGAGAAAACCCTTACGCTTCTGGATAGGCTTGACCCTGAGACCGGCCTTGTACTTTTTTATGATCTTCACCGCATGGTTTGCGAAGCTATAGCTCCTCCTACTCCGATAACTTCCCCAGCCTGGGAGCTTGGGCACAGTTTTGAGGTCTCTTTGCTTGAAGAGAGTTTGAGTAAGGATTACCGCATGCTTGTTCTTATCCTGCACGCCGGTGAGTCCTTTATAGGCTTTACTGCCGATGGACAGGTTTTTGATACTGAGGAGCTTATCCGCAGCAGCGTTAAGGAAAAACACAGCAAAGGAGGCTTTAGCCAGCGTCGCTTCGAGCGCCTGAGGGAAGAGGACATTGCTCATCACATGGACAAAGTCGTCGAAGCCCTGGACAAGGTTCTTGAAGAAAATAAGTTTATTGATTATGTTTTTCTTAGCGGAGATTTTCAACTTATAGGGGAAGTTCGGAAGCGTTTGCCCTTCAACCTTGAGATAATTGAAAAGCCTTCTGACATCAGGATCGAAAAAACAGGCAGCGAAGAGATTCTTAGGGCGGTCTTGAGCTCAAGAAGATATCTATTGTGAAGCGGGATATTTGCTGCAAAGTTCTGAGAAAGAGATATTGTAAAATCCCGAAAAAGATATGTTGTAAAGTTCCTAAAGAATGCCAGAGGAAAGAGAAGAAATTTCATTGTTGAAAAATTACCTTTAAGAAATTTTTAAAGAAATTCTCTTTATAATATAAAAACGTAAATATAATTATGAAAAAAGCTCGTTACTATTAAATAGGGTTTTTTGAATTCAGAATGACAAAGATGCTAACATTGAAAAGTGAAAGAAAAACGCGTTTATGTAACTTCACCTCTGAATCGGTAGAGCTTGGGATACTTCTTGCAATTGTAGGGGGATTTCTGGATGCTTATACTTTTATAGGGAGAGGTGGGGTTTTCGCCAATGCCCAGACAGGAAATGTCGTGCTTATGGGCATAGAAGCTGCAACAGGAGAATGGGGGCAAGCAGTGCTTCACGCAGTTCCTATTCTGGCATTCATTATCGGAGTAGTAGTTGCCGAGATTATTAAAAAACCTTCAATGTGTTTGTTTATACCGGATCCCGAAAGAACAGTTTTAATTCTTGAAACTGTAGTTCTTTTCATCGTAGGCTTTATACCTTACACGAGCCCGAGTATCGTTGTAACAGTTGCGGTTTCGTTTGTCTCTTCGGTTCAGATATCTTCATTTCGCAAACTCGTTGGTTCTACGTATAGCACAACAATGGTTACGGGAAACTTACGTTCAGCTACACAGGATGCTTATATTGCTTTCACAAAAAAAGACAATGAATCGGCTTTGCGAGCCATCCGATACACTACAATTAACCTCTCATTTCTAGCAGGAGCTGTTATGGGAGGGGAACTAACATCATTTATTGGAGTTAAAGCAGTATGGGTTACTGTAGTTGTGTTAATTTGCTCTGTAGTTTTGCTTAGTATAGACGGAAGTAAGAAACATGTAAATCACTCAACCCTTTGACAATAATGTTTTCACATAGATGTGCCTTAAGACTTTGAGCTGAGATTGTATTCTGAGATGGTTGAAATGGATATATCAGAAGAATATATTAGAAAATGTTTGCTTGCTAGGGAAATTCAGTATAAATGAAAGTATGAAAGATGGCGATTATGTCTACGACACCATTGACGGAGATGCAGGCATATGGTATTTGCATCATACAAAAGATGTAAGCAAGTATATCTGGCTTCTTAGAAATATGTAAGGGGTGCCCATCCCGGTCAAAGGCTCCAGATTTAAGATCTAACATACAGGACTAAATAAAAACAAGAAGTAAACCAACCAAAAGGATAAAAAGTAAAGAAGTATACGAACAGGCAAAAAATAAAAATATATTTATCAGTGTGCGAGGGTTGCCCAGCTAGGTCAAAGGCGTCAGACTTAAGATCTGATTACGAAGGTATTCGTGGGTTCGAATCCCACCCCTCGCACTAACTTTTTTACATCAAACTTTGGATTTTCATCTTTTACTTTCTTTTATACAGGAGTACTGCAAACAGGCTGGCTATTCCGTAATATATCCCAAAACCTGGTGTACTAGGAATTTCTTTTTGTTGAGTCTGTGGTTCTTTACTCGATGTATTGTTTTCATTAATTGTTTCAGGGTAATCAATCTGTATTCCCGTTGCAGTCCCATCAGATGTTTTCACTGTACCTGTTATTGTAAATGAAGAAAAACCTGAAGTTTTTGCTGTGAAATACAGGAAATTGTTATCTTCCCCTGACAGGTTCACTGGGAATTGCTCCCATTTTTTATCGCTGTATCTGTTAAGAGTGATAGAATCCTGATCGATATTTTTGTCCTTTATCCAGGCTCTTTCAACCTTGAAGCACACTATAGGGTTTT